>NZ_JBSYHW010000004.1:0-97297 GCF_056108345.1 Cyanobium sp. NIVA-CYA 375
TCCTCCATGGCGGAGTACACGAAATAAAGGTCGGCCACCAGGGTGCGGTAGCTGGCCTTATCCACCACCCCCTTGAGAAAGCAGCTCACGAAGCCGGTGTTCTCCGCCATCGTGTGGGCCTTTTTGGTGCCTTCACGCAGTTGGGAAGCAAGCGCAACAGCCATAGGTGCCGGTCTGAGGAACATGTATGTCGGCAGCAACTTAGGGGGGGCACCCTGGATTGGTTTGCCCCTTTGCGAAGAGTTCACGTCAGTGGTAAGGGGCCAGCAATGAGCGTTAGTACTGCGGCCGGCTCTCACTGATTAGGAGCCGGGCACTGGCAACATCACTTGGAGCCCGCGTCACGCGACAACACCCATGGCCGACGACGACGCCAGCCCTCCCCAGGCAGGCGAACCCATCAGTGAGCAGGAAGCCCTGCACCGGCTCCGCCAGAGCGAAGACTCCTCCCAGCAGTACTACGGAGCCTGGTGGCTGGGCCGGATGCGCAGCCAGCACCCGGAGGCAGTGCCTCTGTTGCAACAAGCGCTGCGCCAACGCCGGCCCAGGGATAACGGGGCCGGCGTAGAGGAGAACGCGGTAGCTCGCAATGCCGCCCGCGCCCTGGGCAAGCTATCTCCGACCGCGAGGGCTGCCATCCCCGACCTGCTCGACACCCTGCAGGACTCCGACGACGGACTACGGGAAGCGGCAGCTCGGGCCCTGGGCCAACTCGCGGCCAGCGAAGCCATTGAAGCTCTTTGCGAAAGGCTAGCCAGCGGCCCCGCCGTGGCCGGCGCCCAGCAGGCCAACAGCCCCCGCCTGGTGGAACCCTGCGAAGCCCTGCTGGAAGCCCTAGGCGACATCGGCGTCAACGAGCCGCGGGTGCTGGCCGTGGTGAAACCCTTCCTCGCCCACGAGCGCCCCCTGATCCGCAGCGCTGCGGCGCGCACCCTGCTGCAATTGAGCGGTGAGGCGCGCTGGGGGGAACTGCTTGTGGACCTACTTGACCATCCCCAGCTGCAGGTGCGTCGTGCAGCCCTGATGGATCTAGGTGCCGCCGGCTGGCGCCCCGGATTTAAAGCCATTGCCGCCACCCTGGCCGAGAACAGTCTGAAATTGATGGCCCTGCGGGGGCTGGTGGAACAGGGCAGCGGCGACCCCGGCGACGAGGCCCTGCTGGCCTGCATGGACGCCTTGCTATGAGCATGGATTCACCGGTGACAGCCCGGATCGCAGCCCTGCAACAGGCCGGCAGTGCCCTGGCCCTACTGCAAGCCACCCAGGAACTGGCCAGCTGCGCCGATGCCAGCGCCGCTCCGGTGCTGGTGGAGGTGTTGGGCTTCAACAACCCCGGTGCGGCGGTAGCCGCCGTGGAGGGGCTGATCAGCCTGGGGACAGCGGCCGTGGATGCCCTGTTACAGCTCGACCCCGAAAACTACGGGGCCCGGGCCTGGGCCGTGCGTGCCCTCGCCGGCATCGGCGATGTGCGCGGGCTAGAGCTGCTGCTGGATGCCCTCGGCAGCGACGTAGCTGCCAGCGTGCGCCGGGCTGCCGCCAAGGGACTCGGCCAGCTGCAGCTGGCCGAGCTCCCCCCTGACCAACAGCAGGACGTCCAGCGCCAGTGCCTAGGAGCCCTACTGGCCGCCACCAGCGACGGCGAGTGGGTGGTGCGCTACGCGGTGGCAGTGGGGCTGGAGTTGCTGGCAGCTGGCCTGCCCGCGGCAGGACCGGAGAGGCAGCTGGCCCAACAGGGCCTGGTCACACTCCAGGAAGCGGCTGATGGCACTCCTCCGGTGGTGCAGAGGCGCGCCAAGTTGGCCCTTTCACGGCTGGGGCTGCAATGAAGAAACGGGTGCTGTTTGTCTGCCTGGGCAACATCTGCCGCTCCCCAGCCGCTGAAGGGGTGTTTTTGCACCTGCTGGAGCAATCTCAGGCTGGTGACCGCTTTGTGGTGGATTCGGCTGGCACCGGGGGCTGGCATGTGGGCAAGGCTGCCGCTGCCCGCATGCGCGCAGCCGCCAGCCGCCGCGGCATCCACCTAGCGAGCAAGGCGCGCCAGTTGGAGCTGGCCGATCTCAACCGCTTCGACCACATCCTCACCATGGACGCCAGCAACCTGAGCCAGGTGCAGGCCCTAGCCCAGGAGGCTGGCGGCAGCAGCGTCGCCCGCATCGAGCCCCTGCTCAACTACCGCAGCCGGTTTGATCTCAGCGAAGTGCCCGATCCCTACTACGGGGGAGATGAGGGGTTTGAGCACGTGCTCGACCTGCTGGAAGACGCCTGCAGAGGCCTGCTGCAGGCCCTAGACGATTAGTTCTCACCAGCGCCCGGCCAGGCCTCCTCCGGAACCCTCTGGCGGAACAAGTCCACCAGAGCCTGGATCACAGCCTCAATGGCCATACCGTCCGTAACCAGCTCCACCGCATCCTCTGCCTGGCACAGCGGCGCCACCTCCCGGCTGGAGTCCTGCTGATCACGGGCAGTTATCTGGGCCTCCAGCTCAGCCAGCGGAGGCACCGCAAAGCCCCGGCTCTCGAGGTCTTGGGCGCGGCGGCGGGCCCGCTCCGCCGCAGTGGCCGTGAGAAAAACCTTGAGCTCAGCGTCTGGGAAAACGGCGGTGCCGATGTCGCGGCCCTCGGCCACCAGCCCCCCCTTAAGCCCCATGGCCTGCTGCTGGGCCGTGAGGGCCTGGCGCACACAGCCGTGGGCAGCCACCAGGGAGACCTGGGCCGTTACCTCCGGGCTGCGAATCGCCTCGGTCACGTCGAAGCCATTGATGCTCACCAACTGCTCACCAGCACCGCCGGCACTGAGCTGCAGATCCAGGCCCAGCAGAAGGGGTTCCACAGCCGCCGCATCGGCAGGGTCAGCTTCCTGGCGCAGCACCCACCAGGTCAGGGCCCGGTACATAGCGCCGGTGTCTAGGTAAACCAGGCCCATCTGGCGGGCAAAGGCCCGGGTGACGGTGCTCTTGCCCGCTCCCGCTGGTCCATCAATGGCAACGATCGGCAGACGAGACATCAGAAAACAATGGTCGATCAGGCGGCTTGAACCGCAGTGCACCGCAGCGGCGAGCAGGGCCAGGCCTTGCACTTGCTGCAATGGCTCCAGGCTATGGGGAGCCACAAGCTCCACATAATCCACCCCCAGCCCCGCCGCTTCCAGCTGCTGGGCCAGCTGGGAGGTCAGCGCTGGGGCCTGGAAGAGGCCGCCACGCACTTGGGCAGCCGCAGCCGCCAGAGCAGCGGGCAGCGCCGCGGCCTGCTGGCGCTGGGAGGGGGAAAGGCGACGGTTGCGGGAGCTGCAGGCGAGCCCATCGGCCTCTCGCACTGTGGGACAGCCCTTAATGCGCAGCGGCAAGCCCAGATCCGCCACCACCCGCCTCAGGATCACCAGCTGCTGCCAATCCTTTTCGCCAAGCAGCAGGAGATCAGGGCGCACCAGGGTTAACAAGCGAATCACCACGGTGGCCACCCCCTCAAAGTGCTTGGGCCGGTGGCGGCCACAGAGCCCCTGGCGCAAAAGCAAAGGCGGCGCCACCCGGGTCAAGCCGGCCTCGCCCCGGGGGTAGATCTCCGCCACGCTGGGAGCAAACAGGGCCGTGGCACCGGCGGCGGCGGCTAGATCAATGTCGGAGCGGAGGTCCCGGGGATAGGACTCGAGATCTTCCCCAGGGCCGAACTGGAGGGGATTGACAAACACACTCAACAACACGGATGGGGGCTGGCCTGACCCTTGCCTCAGTGCCGCTGCCCGGCGAATCAGCTGCTGATGACCCTCGTGCAGGGCCCCCATCGTGGGCACGAAATGCAGGGGGCCCTGCTGCTGCTGCCTCCAGGCGGCTAGGTCTTGGCAAGTATCGAGCAGGTCCAAGGAAAGAGCGGCGGCGGCCAACAAAAAACCCACCCGCCAGATTGGCGGATGGGATGATCAAGGGAGCCGGCTGGGCTCAGCTCACTGGAGCACTTCGAGACGCACTTGAGCAATGCCACTGGCGGTGAGGCCTAGGGATTGGGCAGCTCCATGGGCAATGTCAATTACGCGGTTGCCGTGGAAAGGGCCCCGGTCGTTGATGCGCACCACGGCGGTGCGGCCATTCCAGAGGTTGGTCACACGCACCTTGGTGCCGAAAGGCAGGGTGCGATGGGCCGCCGTGAGGGTGCCAGGACGAAAGACTTCGCCGTTGGCCGTGCGATTTCCAAAAAAGCCGGGGCCGTACCAACTGGCCTCACCCTTGGAGCTGTGCACCACACGGGGCGCTGGCTTGGGGGCAGGAGCAATACGGGTCGGGGGAGCCTGCTTGATCTGGGGGTCACTTGGTGACAGCTTCACATCAACTTCGCGGATAGCGACCGCAGGCGTGGAGTCTTGGGGCTCAGGGCTGGAAACAGCCATCGCTACAGCATCGACGCTGGTTGAGGCGAGGCTGGACTCGGCGATGGCGGGAACCAAAGCACTGCCGGATAAAAGCAGGGCGAGAGCCCCAAGGGAGAAGGTGCTGCGCATAACAAACGAAACTCGCCGCTATCGCGGCAATCACCAGCCAGAGGCAATTAGTGATTCGTCAGCGTTGGATTCGCTCTCAAACTAAATGGAGTTGAGATACGAATTCGCGTTCGGGGTTCCTATCGGGAATTGACGACGGTGCAAAGTTAACTGTTACAGCAGAGGGATTTGGTCAAAAACGACACCTACAAGATTGATCAGCAATTGTCATCCAATCGACCAGGGCAGGCCCTAACAGGGCTGAGCGGGGGTCGACAAGGCTCGCGAGCATCAGCGACCCAAATCAGGGCAATCAGCGCGGCTAATCGGTTTGCGTGCCAATCTGGCAATTGGCCCCTATCTAGGGCGGATGGCATCGGAGGATCGGAGCAGCAGAAGGGTTCGCACGGATGGACTACCGCACAGCCGGGGTGGATGTGGTCGCAGGCCGGGCATTCGTGGAGCGGATCCGCTCCAGCGTTGAAGCCACCCGGCGCCCTGAGGTGGTGGGCGGGCTCGGAGGTTTTGGGGGCCTGTGCCGGCTGCCGGCCGGGCTGAGGGATCCCCTGCTGGTCTCGGGCACCGACGGGGTTGGCACCAAGCTTGAACTGGCTCAGGCCTACGGCCGCCACCACGATGTGGGCATCGACTTGGTGGCGATGTGCGTCAACGACGTAATCACCAGCGGGGCCGAGCCGCTCTTCTTCCTTGATTACATCGCCACAGGCAAGCTCAGCCCGGAGGCCATGGCTGAGGTGGTGGAGGGCATCGCCGACGGCTGCCGCCAAAGCGGCTGCGCCCTGCTTGGCGGCGAAACGGCCGAAATGCCTGGCTTCTATGCCCCGGGCCGCTACGACCTGGCCGGTTTCTGCGTGGCCGTGGTCGAGGCAAGCGCCCTGATCGATGGACGGGCCGTTAGCTCAGGGGATCGCATCCTGGCGGTGGCCAGCAGTGGGGTCCATAGCAATGGCTTCAGCCTGGTGCGCCGCATTCTTGAGAGCCAGGCGGTCGATGAACTCACGACCCTGCCCAACAGCAAGCAAAACCTGATAAATGCCCTGCTCGCCCCCACCCGTCTGTACGGAACCTTGGTTAAAGCCTTGCTTGCCAGCAAGGTGCCCATAAACGGCATGGCCCACATCACCGGCGGCGGCCTGCCTGAAAACCTGCCCCGCTGCCTGCCCTCTGGAGTGCACGGCGTGATCGACCCAACTAGCTGGCAGCGTCCAGCTCTGTTCCACTGGCTGCAGCAAGCAGGCGAGGTGCCGGAGGCCGATCTCTGGAACACCTTCAATTTGGGGGTGGGTTACTGCCTGGTGGTGCCGGCAGCTGCAGCGGATCAAGCTCTCGAAATCTGCCAAGGCACTGGCTACGAGGCCTGGGAGCTGGGCGTGGTGGCCAACGGCAGTGCTGACGAGCAACCGCTGGCAGGACTTCCTTTCAGCGCTTGATCAGCCCGGCTGCCAATGGCCAATTGCATCAGAGTGGGCTGCTGGCCCAGTCGGAAGCCGCTCTCCTGCCTAGGGTGCTGACCTCGAAGTTGATCAACACCTATCGCCCCGGTTCCAGAACCAGGGCGATGTTCGAGCCATACGTAGTTGTATTAGGAGTGGCGTCATGACGCAATCAATAGGTTCACCACAGCGAATAGCGGCCCCAAGCCCCTTGGGCACCTCCGCTGCACCCCCCCTAGGCACCGGTCAACGCATCACCCGCCGCCGCAGCTCGGCCGGCCCCGTAGCCCCAACCCGGCCGCAGCGCCCCCGAGAGCTTCAGGCAGCGCCCCAGCGGGGGGGGCTGAGGCCCACCTTCCTCACCCTGAGAGATCACGGCAAGGTCTATGTAGCCGACCTGCCCCGACTCTCGGACGGCCAACTGGCCCACGTGACCAAGGAAGCCCGGGAGGTGCTTGAAAGCCTGGGCCGCCGGCTTGAGGAGCTTGAGGCTCAGCCTTTCCTCTCCCAGGCCGAACAGGACACCAGGATCCGGGCTTCCACCAAGCGGGATGTCACGGAGCGCTTCCTGCGCTCAATCGATGACGAGCTTCAGCTGCGCCATAACAACCCCGCCCTGAGGGCAGCGGCTGGTGAGTCTCTGGCTCGAGCCTTCCTGGAGCTGGCACGCCACCGGCTGCCTGGAGCCACCTTCGATTCCCTGCTACAGGAAGCCCTGGCAGCCTGCGGCCCCGAAGCGGCCGCCGAAGCTGAAAGCCACGGCGACCACGGTCCCAGCCCTGTGGTGCCCCTGGTACGCCCCCAGGCCATGCCGGTGGTGCTCACCCTCGATCCAGCCCCCCAGGCCGGCTAGTCGCTCAGGAAGGGATTCGCAGGCATGCCCACCTGCAATCCCAGCGCCAGATCATCTAACTGGCGGCGCTCCTGCTCAGACAGGTTCCAGGCCAGGGCCGCCGCGGCCTGCTCCACCTGCTCTGGCCGGCGCAGACCGGGAATCGGCAAAGCGCCATGGGCCCGGCACCAGTTGAGAGCCACCGCCGCCAGGCTGGCGTCGCGATTGGCGGCGATTCGGGCCATCTCAGCCTGGAGCTCAACCAAGGCGGGAGCTAGCCGGCGGAATAGAGCTCCCCTTGGCCCCCTAGGTAAAGGCCCAGCCGCCATTGATCTGGCCAGCAGCCCCAGGGCCAGGGGGCTGTAGGCGATCAAACGGACACCCAGCTCACGGCAGACCTCCGCCACACCGCCCGGCTGGATCGGATCGGGCGCCAGTAGCGATAGCTGCACCTGGAGGCTGCTGAGCTGCACTCCCCGCTCGGCCAAGCGCCGGTGCACCGACCGCAGGCGACGGGGACCCATATTTGAAACGCCAAGGGCCGCCACCTCCCCCTGCTGCACCAGATCAGCCAGACCCTCAAGCAGGGGCCCCTCCTGCCAGGGGGCGTAACGAGCCGTGCTCCAGTGCAACTGCACCAAATCGATTCGACCGGCAAGGCGCCGTTTCGAAGCCGCAAAAGCCCGTTCATAGCCGCGGCGCCCCAGTCGCCAGGGGAAGGGAGCGAGCTTGGTAGCCACCAGCAGCTGGTCGCGCTGGGCCGCCGCTAGGGCCGCCGCAAAGCGGCCCAAAAGGGCCTCACTGCGGCCGTTAAACCGGCCAGTGCCGTAGGAGTCCGCGGTATCAAAGGTGTGCAGGCCGCAGGCCACAGCCCGCTGGAAGGTGGCTTCAAGCAGCGGATCCTGGCTCGGGTCGTAGCCCCAAAGAAATTGATTTCCCCAGGCCCAAGTGCCAACGCCGATGCCGGGCTGCCCCACTAGATGCGCCATCGTGGAGTTAGGTGCCAAAGCGGATAGCTCCCAAAATGCCCGATTCCCCGCCACCCGGCTGCGCCAGCTTGCCTAAGGCAGCCAGCTTGGCTAAGAACACCAGCGAGCCGCAGCCCCCCCTCGAGCCGGTTCTTTGCCAACACTGCGGACGCACTGCCAGCAATGGCATCAGCTGCCAGGGCAGCTGCGTGGCCGAGTCGGGCTACTGAGTGCTCCCATGGCGCGAATGTTCAGCCTGGGCCTGATGCTGCTGGCCTGGGCCAGCGCCACCCAAGCAGGGGGTTTCGGCCGCTGGGAGATCGGGCTTAAGGGCTGCTCGCTGAACCAGGGCCAGATGGAGCAACCCCAGCTACGCGGCGAACTGGAGCAGGACTGCGTCCGGTTGCGGCTTGAACAAAACATGGAGGGGCTGCTGAGTGTGCGCCTGATCACGCCCTCCGCCAACCAACTATTCGGCAGCAGAAGCCTGGTCTTCGCCGGTGTGCTCGCCGCCGGGCAAAAGCCAATGCGCTGCGGCGCCGATGGCGAATGCAAACCGCAATGGCCTATTCGGCTGGATGTGTCCACCGTGGCCACCAACGTGGAATTAGACGGATCTCCAGCGCCCACCTTGCCCCGGGCCCTGCTAGCCAAGGGGAAATGCCTGCTGGAACGCCATCGCCTGACGTGCGAGGCCCGTGATTCCAGCGGCCAGCTTTGGGAAGCTCAGGCCGGCTTCTAAAATGAGGCAGAGCTTCAAGTCGAAGCAGTTATTTAAGGCGGCACCCAGATTCGAACTGGGGGTAAAGGATTTGCAATCCTCTGCCTTACCACTTGGCCATGCCGCCGGCCAGGGAGCAAACTCCCTGCAGCGGATCGTATCAGCCACGGCATGTCCTCCCGTCTGCTGGTTCTGAGCAACGGCCACGGTGAGGATCTGATCGCCCAACGGGTTCTGCTGGCCCTGCGGGCGCGGCGGCCCGACCTGGAAATCCAGGTGCTGCCCCTGGTGGGGCTCGGAGAGGCATTTAGCGCCGGCGTTGCTGCCGGTCACCTGCAGCGGATCGGCCCCCAGCTGCAGCTTCCCAGTGGGGGCTTCAGCAACCAGAGCTTGCGAGGCCTGGCCCGCGACCTCGGGGCCGGCCTGCCCCTGCTGAGCTGGCGCCAACTACAACTGGTGCGCCACTGGGCCCGTCAAGGCAACCCGGTGCTGGCAATTGGCGACCTGCTGCCCCTACTGCTGGCCTGGAGCGGCGGCGGCAGCTTCGGCTTCATCGGCACCCCCAAAAGCGACCACACCTGGGCCTCGCCAGCACCAGCGGGCTGGGCGGCCACACCGCTCGCTGATGCTTACCACCGCTGCAAGGGCAGCGAATGGGATCCGTGGGAATGGGCGTTGATGGGCAGCCGGCGCTGCCGGCTCGTGGCCGTGCGCGACCAGCTCACCGCCCAAGGGCTGCGGCGCCACAAGGTGGCAGCCCTGGCTCCTGGCAACCCAATGATGGATGGCTTCCGCCACACCCCTCTGCCGGCCGGGCTGGCAAGCCAGCGGCGCCTAATCCTGCTGGCCGGCAGCCGCCTGCCCGAAGCCCTCGGCAATGCCCGCCGGCTGCTGGGCTGCCTCAGCCTCCAGCAGCCGCGGCAGCCAAGCAGCGTGCTGGTGGCATCTGGATCGGCGCCCACGGCCGCCGCCTGGGCCGAGCTGCTGGAGCAAGCGGGCTTTACGCCCCTAGCGCCTGCAGCAGCAAGCGCCGCCAGCGGAGCAATTAGCAGCTGGCAGCTGGGCCGCTGGACCCTGCTGGTTGGCCAAAACCGCTTCGCCACCTGGGCCGGCTGGGCCGAGCTGGGCCTGGCCACTGCGGGCACTGCCACGGAGCAACTAGCGGGGCTAGGGGTGCCCTGCCTGTCGCTGCCGGGCCCGGGGCCCCAATTCAAGGCTGGCTTTGCCCGCCGCCAGAGCCGCCTGCTGGGGGGCGCCATCGTCCCCTGCCATTCCCAACAGGAGCTAGCCCTAAAACTGCACCAACTGCTCGACGACCCAGCCGAATGCGCCCGGCGTGGTGCCCTGGGCCGGGGGCGGATGGGGCCCGCCGGTGGCAGCGCCCAGCTAGCCGAGCTGGTGGAGCAACAGCTGCTGGGATGATGCGGCCACCACCGCAGCTCCGTCGCCCATGGCCGGCATCCCCGATCGGGCCTACAACGCCGCCTGCGGCATGTTGGCCAGCCAATTGAGCATCAGCCTGGCCGCCGCCCGCCGCAAGGTCGACGTGCGCAGCTCCCAGGAGGGACTGAAAGAAACCGCAGCCAAGCTCGCCTTGGCCCAGCAGATGCTTGCGGAAGCCCAGGCCAGCGGCGAAAATCACCATGAGTTGCTCAGCTCCCAGCTGGAGGCCGTCGGCAACGACGAGAACTTCATGGTGGAGGACTGAGCTGGCCAGGGCCCTTCAGCGGTTGCCGCCGGTGGAGTGCTCAAAGAGCAGGTGAAAGCGCTGGCGATCCAGATCGGCCAGCACCGGGATGCAGCCAAAGCAACGCTCAGCCAGCTGCCAACGCTCCTCTCGCTTCAGCATGGTTTCCAACCGATCGCGAGCGGGAAGCAGATAGCGCACATCGCCGGCGGCGTAGGCCAGCTGGACCTCAGAGAGATCTTCCACCCGGCCCCAATCCGAACTCTGGGCCTGCTTGTCGAGCTCAATGCCCACCAGCTCCTGCACCACTTCCTTGAGGCCGTGGCGGGGGCTGTAGGTGCGGCCCAGCCGGCTGGCCACCTTGGTGCAAAAGATCGGATCGACGGCAATTGCCAGGTTTTCAGCCAGGGCCGCCACGTCAAAGCGGGCGAAGTGGAAAACTTTTTCAATCGCCGGGTTTTCCATCAAGACCTGGAGCCGCGGTGCCGAGCTCTGGCCGCGGTGAAGACGGATGCAGCAAACGTTGTCGTGGTCGTCGCAGATCTGCACCAGGCAGAGCCGGTCGCGGCCATGAATCAGACCCATCGCCTCCGTATCAACCGCCAGCGCCCTAGCCCCGGCGTAGAGAGCCGCCCACTCGGCATCAAGGTCACCGTCAAACACGGCGAAGCGGGCGGGAGCCGGCAGATTGCTGGGGGCAGGCGAAGCGGTCACACGGAAAAGGCGAATGCCTTGCCATGCTGACAAGCCACGCCCCGTAGGGACGGCGGCACAATGAGATGAATGGCCAACCTCAGCTCCACCCTGCTGCTCACCCTGCTACTAGCCGTAGGCCTGGTGTTCTTCTTGCGCGCCGCCAGCAAGGACCGCACCACCACAGTCGAGGTGCGCTCGTCGCGCCCGCCTCTGGAGGTGTTGAGCCAGTTGAGCGAATGGCTGCTGCAACGCGGTTGGCGCGCCGAATCGACTGACCCCGAGCGCCGCCACCTCTGCTTCCGCGCCGAGGTGGCGGCCAGTCCCTGGTTGGCGGTGCTGCTCTCGGTGCTGGGAGCGGTGGGGGCCGCCTGCCTGGGGCTGGTGCTGCGCCAGCTGCTGCCCCAACTGGGCTGGTGGCCCCTGCTGCTGGCCTTACTGGGACCGGCGGCTGGGCTGATTTATCGCAATCGGGCGATGCGGGCCGAAACCCTGGAGCTGCGCCTGATCAGCCATGACAGCGCCACGGGCAGCGCCTTGAGGCTGCGGGCCCACCGCGATGAGCTAATTGCGCTCGAATTGGAGATGGGTCCCAAGCTAGGCCTATTCAGCGACGGCAAGCTGCTCAGCTCCCCCATCTGACCCTTGCCTGGCAGTCATGAAACGATTCCGCCCCCTGGCTTTCGTCTTGACCGGAGTGCTTGCCATAGCTGGGGGCGCTGCAGCCCAAGCGCCGCCGCTAGCCAACTTTGATCCGCTCACAGGGCCGCGCAGCCGGCTGAGCAAAAACTGGCGAGGCCTGGCTGAGCTGCCCAGCAGCACCGAAATCCTGCTGCTAGCGGGTCATGCCGATTCCCAGGGGATTGGCGGGGCCGGCACGGGGGGAGCGGCAGTCGATCTCGGCGGAGCCGCGCCGATGCAGCCGGGCATGCGCGACGAGCTCTATTGGAACCTGCTCACCGCCCAGGCGGTGGTGGCCCTTGGCCAGCAGCGGGGTCTGGCCATCCGCTTCTACGACCCGCCGCTGCGCACCATCGCCGACGGCGACGATCCCCGCACCAACTGGAGCGTGGGCAAAGCCCATGCCCAAGCCGGTGGATATGCCCTGGAAATCCACTACGACGCCTATGGACCAGATGGTGTTGGTTCGGGCCTGATTCCACCCCTACATCGCCCCCCAACCCGCCTAGACGAAAGCCTGGCGCTGGCCTTTGGCCCCTATCCCCTGCTCTTCCGCGACGGCCTGGGCGCCCCCAAGCGGGGCATCGCCATTCTTGAGATCGGCAAACTCGAGGGCCAGCTAGAGGCATCGCTGCGGGATCCCCGCAGCCGCAATGGTGCTATCAAAGCGATCGCTGAGCGTGTGGTTTCAGCTTTGCAACGGGGTCTGGAGCAGGGCTTGCAACCAGCCCCACTAATTCCTGGCCTGGCCGCTACCGAGCCAGCAACCAGCAACCCATCACCTAATTCACCGCTTGATGGGGGGCGCAGCGGTCCGCAAGAGAGCCGTCCGCAAGCCAATCCTGAGGACGAGTAAACAGGTCTGTGAGCAGGGCCTCGCGGCTGCCAGCCTCCGGTTGATAGCCGTATTCCCAGCGCACCAAGGGCGGCAGAGACATCAGAATCGACTCGGTGCGTCCGTTGGTCTGCAAGCCGAAAATGGTGCCCCGGTCAAACACCAAATTGAACTCCACATAGCGGCCCCGCCTGTAGAGCTGAAACTGGCGCTCCCGCTCCCCATAGGGGGTGTGCTGTCGCTTCTCAGCGATCGGCAAGTAGCTGGGCAGGAAGGCGTTGCCGCAGGCGCTGGCCAGGGCAAACAGCTGCTCCCAACTCTGCGGCACCGGGGCTAGTCGGTTGCTCACAGCCGCCGCAGGCCCATCGGGGTCCTGGCCCTTGTAAAGCACACCACGGGGATCCTGGTAGTCGTAAAAGATGCCGCCCACGCCGCGGGTCTCGTCCCGGTGCTTGAGAAAGAAGTATTCATCGCACCAGGGCTTGAACACCTTATAAAAAGCGGGATTAACGCTGTCGCAGGCTCCTTTGAGCGTGCGGTGGAAATGCTGGGCGTCTTGCAGGAACGGGTAGTAGGGAGTGAGATCGGCGCCGCCGCCAAACCACCACACCGGGCCCGCTTCGAAGTAGCGGTAGTTGAGGTGAACGGTGGGGATGTAGGGGTTGCGGGGGTGCAGCACCATCGAGGTGCCGGTGGCAAACCAGCGGTGTCCCTTGGCTTCCGGCCGCTGGCTGAGGATCGAGGGAGGCAGCTCCGAGCCCTCTACCTCTGAGAAGTTGACGCCGCCCTGCTCGAAGATGCGGCCGCCCTTCATCACCCGGGAGCGACCACCGCCTCCCTCCGGACGCTCCCAGCTCTCCTCGGCGAAGCAACCTTCGGCATCAAATTCTTCTAAACTGGCGCAAATGGAGTCCTGCAAGCCCATCAGCAGGGCCTTAGCCCTGGAGCGGGAGTCGGCCGGTGGAGCTTCCAGCAGGGCCTTAGGCATCGACGCTGCGCCACATGGACGCTGGAAAGGTCTAACCATTTCAGCCCAGCCTCCCCCCAGACAAGTAATCGAGAGGGTCTGTCACGGCCATGCTGACGGTCAAAGGCAGCTGCAGGGCACCTAAGATCGCAGTCTCTGATTGGATTTCCGATGGCATCTGTGGAGCAGGCTCAGGCCG
Source organism: Cyanobium sp. NIVA-CYA 375 (assembly GCF_056108345.1). Taxonomy (NCBI): domain Bacteria; kingdom Bacillati; phylum Cyanobacteriota; class Cyanophyceae; order Synechococcales; family Prochlorococcaceae; genus Cyanobium; species Cyanobium sp. NIVA-CYA 375. The sequence continues at coordinate 13,505 of NZ_JBSYHW010000004.1, forward strand.
CCCTCAACGCCGTTCAGGATGCCGGCAGCGGGCGCAGCCTGATCGAGCTGGGCTGGATCCAGCAGACGCGACTGGTGGACGATCGGGCCTTATTTCGCCTTGCCCTACCTGGCTTTGCCCAGAGCCAGCGGGATCGCATCGCCGCCGAAGCCAAGGCGGCCCTGCTCGCCCTTGAAGGCATCAACGACGTTCAAATTGAGTTGGACCAGCCCAGCGGCGGCGCTCCAATCGGTGCCGCAGGTCATGGCCAAGGGCCGGAACGGGGTCAACTGCCAGAGCGCCAGGCCATCCCTGGGGTGCGCCAGGTCATCGCCGTCAGCAGTGGCAAGGGCGGAGTGGGCAAGAGCACAGTTGCCGTGAACCTGGCCTGCGCCCTGGCGGCTTCAGGTCTGAAGGTGGGCTTGCTCGATGCGGACATCTACGGGCCAAATGCCCCCACCATGCTGGGAGTGGCTGATCGCACGCCTGAAGTGAGCGGCGAAGGCGCCCAACAAGTGATGAAACCGATCGAAACCTGTGGCATCGCCATGGTGTCGATGGGCCTGCTGATCCAGGAAAACCAGCCCGTGATCTGGAGGGGGCCGATGCTCAACGGCATCATTCGCCAGTTTCTTTACCAAGTCGCCTGGGGCGAAAGGGATGTACTGATCGTCGACCTGCCTCCTGGCACCGGTGATGCCCAGCTCACCATCGCCCAGGCGGTGCCGATGGCCGGGGCGATCATCGTCACCACTCCCCAGCTGGTGTCTCTGGCTGATGCCCGCCGGGGCCTGGCGATGTTTCTGCAGATGGGGGTGGACGTGCTGGGCGTGGTGGAAAACATGAGCGTCTTCATTCCCCCTGACGCTCCAGACAAGCGTTATGCCCTATTCGGCAGCGGCGGCGGCTCCCGCCTGGCTGAAGAGGCCGGAGTGCCCTTACTGGCCGAACTTCCCCTGGAGATGCCCGTGCGAGAGGGGGGGGATGCCGGACGCCCGGTAGTACTCAGCCACCCCGAATCGATCAGCGCCCGGGGCTTTTTGGCATTAGCTCACCAGCTCAGCGCGGCCCACCTAGTACCAGTCTGAAGCCCATGCTGAGCCAGTTGGGGCGGCGAAACCCGCGATTTTTTAGTGGCCGTAGCAGCCGGCGCAGCCCCCTGGCCGACGTGGACCTGATCCTCTGGGGGGTACCGCTGGCAATGGTGGCGGTCGCCGGGATCCTGATTGCCAGCACCCAGCGCCAAGCGAATTACGCCGACTGGTACCAGCACTGGGTTACGGCGGCGGTGGGCATGGTGGTGGCCCTACTGTTGGCTCGAATGCCATTGGATCGGCTGATCCCATTTAAGTGGCCGATCTACATCGCCATGGTCGCCAGCCTGGTGGCCGTACGAGTTGTCGGCACCAGCGCCCTTGGGGCCCAGAGCTGGATCAACATTGGCGGCTTTTATGTGCAGCCCTCGGAATTCGCCAAGGTGGGCGCCATCTTGCTGCTCGCCGGGGTTTTAGCCAGACACCCGGTTGATCGTCCTGTTGACCTGATCCGTCCAGTGGGCCTGATAGCCCTGCCCTGGCTGCTGGTTTTTGTGCAACCCGACCTAGGCAGCTCGCTTGTGTTTGGCGCCGTACTGCTGGTGATGCTGTTTTGGGCTGGCATGCCTGGGGCCTGGGTGGTGCTCCTGCTTTCCCCCCTTGTGGCGGCGATCGTGGCAGGCACCCAGCCCTGGCTGCTGCTCGGCTGGGTGCCCCTGATGGGCTGGCTGGCCTGGAAGAGCCTGCCCTGGAAGCGGGTGGCCCTGGCGATCAGCCTTGCCGTGCAGGGGATCTTCGCAGTAGCTACCCCCTGGCTCTGGGAGCACGGCCTGCGCCCCCACCAGCGCGACAGGCTCACCCTGTTTCTTGATCCCGCCCAGGATCCCCTCGGCGGCGGCTACCACCTGCTGCAGAGCACAGTGGGTATCGGCTCCGGACAGGTCTGGGGAACAGGCTTGATGCAAGGCTCCCTTACGAAGCTGCGATTTATCCCCGAGCAACACACCGATTTCATCTTCAGCGCCCTTGGCGAGGAAACCGGTTTTCTCGGCTCAGTGCTGGTGGTGGCCGGCTTCGCCCTGCTGATGGGGCGCCTGCTGCAGATCGCGGGACGGGCCAGCAGCGACTACGAAGCCCTGGTGGTGGTGGGAATCGGAGCGATGCTGATGTTCCAGGTGGTGGTGAACATCAATATGACCATCGGACTCGGCCCCATCACCGGTATCCCCTTGCCCTGGCTCAGTTATGGAAGATCCGCCATGTTGGTTAACTTCATCTCCCTGGGTCTGTGTGCCTCCGCAGCCCGCCGGGGCCGCGCTGCCCAGGGCCGCTGGTGAGCCTGGCTGACCTGCGACGTTGTTTGGCTGAAGGGGTGCCAGCCGGAGTCGGCAACGAGGACTGCGCCCGGCGGCAATGGTGGGCAGCCCTGGCAACCCTGCAGGAAGATTTCCTGCTGCCCCGGCAACCTCTGCAGGGGCTATGGCTGGCCGCCCCGCTGCCAGCCCTCTATGAACCAGCCCTGTTGCAGGAACTGCAGGGCTGGGTGTGGGCCCCAAGCGATCTAGATGGCCTGCTACCCAGCCAGGCGCCCCTGCTACCAGGAGCCGGCAGCCCAGCTCCATGCGGCGGCTTTCAGCGTCTGGCCCTGGCGAAGGAGGACGGCACCGATCCCCTCCTGCTGGTGATCACCCCCCAACTTCAGGTGGCCCTTTGCCTGGATGGCCCGGCTGAAGGCCGGCGCCTAATCGTGCGCTTCGACCCAGAAGCTCTGTCCGAGGCCCTAAGGCTGATTCATGGACGCCTGCTGAGCCAGGATCCCGCAGCCTCGGCAGCCCTGCGCAGCACCCTGGAGCAGCTGGGCCCCCTACGCAGCGACGACCAGCTGGGCCTGCGCTTCTGGCCCCGGCTGGGGGAACGGCTGGCCGCCATGGCCCCCAGCCTCACCCTGCAGCCCCTGGTGCATGGCGGCAGCGATCGCCCATCTCAGTCGCGGGTGCGCCAGGCAAGCGACACCCCGAGAGCGGTGAGCAGCGAACTAGCCCTGCTTGAGGCCCTCACCCATGAAGTGCGCACGCCGCTCGCCACGATCCGCACCCTGATCCGCTCCTTGCTGCGGCGCGGCGACCTGCCGCCGGTGGTGCGCCAGCGCCTCGAGCAGATCGACAGCGAATGCAGTGAGCAAATCGATCGCTTCGGCCTGATCTTCCTGGCGGCTGAGCTGCAGCGACAACCGGGCAGCGAACAGCCCCTTAAAAGCCACGCCCTGGCCCGCACCGACCTCAGCGCAGTGCTGAACCAGCAAAAGGAGTTGTGGCAGCGGCAACTGGCGCGCCGCGGTCTGGAGCTGGACCTTGCTGTCGCCGGCGGTCTGTCGCCGGTGCTGAGCGACCCGGCCCGGCTCGAAACCATGCTCGGCGGCTTGATCGACCGCTTCAGCCGAGGCCTACCCAGCGGCAGCCGCGTAACCGTGAGCCTGCTGCCAGCCGGAACCCGCCTGAAGCTTCAGCTCAGCAGCGAGGGCCACGATCCCCCCGAAAACGACGGAGTAGGGAACGGCGAGCAGCGAGAGCTGGTGGGACCGGTGCTGAGCTGGAACCCCACCACCGGCAGCCTGCAGCTGAGCCGCCAGGCCACCCAGCGGCTGTTCCACAGCCTGGGAGGTCGCCTCACCGAGCGCAACGGCAGCGGCTTGACCGTGTTTTTCCCGGTTTGCTGAAGGGCCGGTTTGTTGACGGGTGTGAAGAGTGCGGCAGAAGCCCCGATCCTGTCAAAAACACGGTGCTAGTTTCCGGCTGAAACGTTCCAAAGCCATGGCAGCGACGGTGCTCAGCGGTCAACTCCCGAAGTACATCGGCAGCACCGGCGGCCTGCTGAACTCTGCTGAAACTGAGGAGAAATACGCCATCACCTGGAGCAGCCCGAAGGAGCAAGTCTTCGAGCTGCCCACCGGTGGCGCTGCCCACATGAATGAGGGGGAAAATCTGATGTACTTCGCCCGCAAGGAGCAGTGCCTAGCCCTCGGCACCCAGCTACGCACCAAGTTCAAGCCCCGGATCGAGGACTACAAGATCTACCGGATCTTCCCTGGTGGTGACACCGAGTTCCTGCATCCCAAAGATGGCGTCTTCCCTGAGAAGGTCAACGAGGGTCGCCCCATGGTTGGTCACAACCCCCGCCGCATCGGCGCCAATCCGAACCCCGCCAATCTCAAGTTCACCGGCAAGAACACCTTCGAAGCTTGAGCTGCTTTGACCAACCCCTATAAAGGCGGGGCTAGTCGCCCCGTTTTTTTTGCCTGCCCACTTGTCCAATGCCCAGCCCCGATCGCGATGGCTTAGCCCAAGAGGCTTTTCTCGAGGCAGTCGCGGCTGACCACAACTTCATCCCCCTCTGGAAGCGCTGGCCTGCTGATCTGGAAACCCCACTCACCGCCTGGCTGAAGGCCGGAGCGGGCAGCAGTCATGGCGTGCTGCTGGAGTCGGTGGAGGGGGGTGAGCGCATCGGCCGCTGGAGCTTTGTGGTGGCCGATCCGCTCTGGACCCTCACCAGCCGGGGCGACCAAAGTGTGCGCCAGTGGCGCGATGGCCCCCAGGAGCGGCTGCAGGGCAACCCCTTCGACCTGCTGCGCCAATGCCTAGAGCCCCTATCCAGCCCGCCCATCCCCGGCCTGCCACCAGTGGGCCAGCTATTCGGCTTCTGGGGCTACGAGCTGATCCGTTGGATCGAACCCAGCGTGCCGGTACATCCGGCCGCCGAAGGGGCACCACCTGATGGCTGCTGGATGCTGGCCGACAACCTGCTGGTGTTCGACCAGGTGAAGCGCCAGATCACCGCAGTGGCCTACGCCGATCTCAATGGCGGTCAGGATCCACAGGCTGCCTACGCCGCGGCCGCAGCCCGCATCCAGGCCCTGGAGGAGCGCATGCACGGCCCCCTGCCCGGTGCCGGCACACCCCTTAGCTGGCACGACGCCACTGCCGGTGACATCGCTGCCAATTTGCGGACCACCAGCAACGTCAGCAAGGAGGCCTTCGAGGCCGCAGTGAGCCGCGGAGAAGGGCACATCGAAGCTGGCGACGTGTTCCAGCTGGTGCTTAGCCAGCGGCTGGAAACCCGCATCGATTGCGATCCCTTTGATCTGTACCGCAGCCTTCGGATGGTGAATCCTTCGCCCTACATGGCTTTTTTCAACTTCGGCGGCTGGTATCTGATCGGCTCCAGTCCGGAGGTGATGGTGAAGGCAGAACCCTCTGCCTCAGGGGGAGTGAAGGCTTCCTTGCGGCCAATCGCAGGCACGCGCCCCCGGGGCGCCGATGAAGCCGAAGACTTGGCCCTGGAGGCGGAGCTGCTGGCTGATCCCAAGGAGCGGGCGGAGCACGTGATGTTGGTGGATCTGGGCCGCAACGACCTGGGCCGCGTCTGCCAGCCAGGCACCGTCAAGGTGAGCGAGCTGATGGTGATTGAGCGCTACTCCCACGTGATGCACATCGTCAGCCAGGTGGAGGGTCTGCTGGCCAAGGGCCAAACGGTGTGGGACCTGCTAATGGCCTCTTTCCCCGCCGGTACGGTCAGTGGCGCTCCCAAGATTCGGGCTATGCAACTTATTCATGCCCTGGAGCCCGACGCCCGAGGCCCATACTCCGGGGTGTACGGCGGGGTCGACCTGGCCGGAGCACTCAACACCGCTATCACTATCCGCACGATGGTGGTGCTGCCCCATCCGGAAGGGGGCTGGCGCGTGCAGGTGCAAGCCGGCGCTGGAGTAGTGGCCGACTCTAAGCCCGAGCTCGAATACCAGGAGACCTTGAATAAAGCCCGCGGCATGCTCAAAGCCCTGGCCTGTCTGCTGCCGGCCCAGCCATGAGCGCCCCTCTGTTGCTTAAAGGTTTTGAGGTGGAGCTCTACACCGGCCGTGCCGATGGCACGGTGGTGGGATGCAGCGCCGAGGCTGCGGCCGCCCTCGAGGGGTTCGTAACCGAGCCCGATTGCCGCAACCTCGAATACATCACTCCCCCAGATGCTGACTACGCCCGGCAGCTGCAGCTGCTGCTCGAGCCCCGCCAAAGGCTGCGCCGCTGGCTCGCCAGCCGCAATCTCACCCTGCTGCCCGGCAGCACCCTGAGCCTGGGGGACAGCCAGCGTTTTGAGCGCTCAGATCCGGCCAATCCATATCACGGCTACATCGAAGCCACCTACGGCACCAAGGTGGTAACTGCCAGCGTGCACATAAATCTGGGGCTCACCGCCGGCCACGGCCTCGAGCCAATGACCAGCCTGTTTGCTGGCCTGCGCCTGATGCGCTGCGAAGCGTCCCTACTACTGGCCCTCAGCGCCAGCTCGCCCTTTCTCGACGGGGCGGTAACCACTGCCCATTCCCAGCGCTGGCTGCAGTTTCCCCTAACCCCAGTAGAGGTGCCCCTCTTCCTGGACCACCAGCACTACATCAGCTGGATGGGCGAGCAACTGGCCTTGGGCACCATGCAAAACGTGCGCCATCTATGGACATCGGTGCGGCCCAACGGCGACAACCGGCCCCACGACCTCAACCGTCTGGAGATTCGCATTTGCGATCTGGTCACCGATCCGCTCGTGCTGCTGGCAATAACGGCCTACGCCGAACTGCGCCTGCAGCAGTTGATGCGAGCACCGGAGCGCTACGACCCCCTCCACGCCAGCAGCCTGGGCCCATCCCAACTAGCGGCCCTCGCCGATGCCAACGATCGGGCCGCAGCCCTCTCCAGCCTTGACGCCACCGTGATGCACTGGCGCAATGGGGCTCCAATCCAGGCCCGAACTTGGCTGGCTCAGGAGCTGGCCGATCTAGCTCCGCTTGCCGAAGAGCTGGGGCTTTCCAAGGTGCTAGCCCCCCTCCAGGGCGTCCTCAACCACGGCAACCAGGCAATGACCTGGTTGGCCGGGCACCGGGCTGGGCTACCGATCCCGACCCTGCTCAGTCAGACCGTCGAGGCGATGGCAAACCAGGAAGCGGAGCTGCTTGAGGCAATCGCCACAGACGGGATGCCAGACCCTTTGGGATGATCGAAAAACATTCCGCTGCTAATCCAGCTCCCATGCGGCAGCCCACGCCCACCCCCGCTACTGCCACCGAGGTCTTACCGGCATCTCAGCGGGTCACGCGGCTGCTGGGCGAGCGGCTCGAATTGGTCGAAGAGCTCTGGGAAACGGTGCTTCGCAGCGAGTGCCCCCCCGGGCAGGCCGAACGGCTACTGCGCCTGAAGCAGCTCAGTGACCCCAACGAGGCTGATGTCTCCGGGACGATCGTGCAGCTGATCCGCGAAATGGATCTAGCCGAGGCAATCGCCGCGGCCCGGGCCTTTTCGTTGTACTTCCAGCTGGTCAACATCCTCGAGCAACATATCGAGGAGGACAGCTACCTCGACAGCCTCAAAAACCAGGAGAATGGTCCTAGCGATCCCTTCCTGCCGGCCCTGGCCAACCAGAGCGACCCGGCCACCTTCCGCCAACTATTCGCCCGCCTGCGCAGCCTGAATGTGCCTCCGGCCCAGCTGGAGAAGCTGCTGCGCAATCTCGACCTGCGGTTGGTGTTTACCGCCCACCCCACCGAGATCGTGCGCCACACGGTGCGCCACAAGCAGCGGCGCGTGGCCAGCCTGATCCAGAAGCTGGAACAGGGGAGCGGCCTCAATGGCCTAGAGCGTCAAGGCCTGCGACTCCAGCTGGAGGAGGAGATCCGGCTCTGGTGGCGCACCGACGAACTGCACCAGTTCAAACCGACGGTGCTCGACGAGGTCGACTACGCCCTGCACTACTTCCAGCAGGTGCTCTTCGATGCCATGCCCCAGCTGCGCGATCGCATCCGCGCCGCCCTGAAGCTGAGCTATCCAGACGTAGAGCCGCCACGGGATTCGTTTTGCACCTTTGGCTCCTGGGTGGGCTCAGACCGGGACGGCAACCCCTCTGTGACCCCTGACATCACCTGGCGCACCGCTTGTTATCAACGCCAGCTAATGCTGGAGCGCTACTTGAAGGCGGTGACGGAACTGCGCGACCAGCTCAGCATTTCGATGCAGTGGAGCCAGGTGAGCCCGGCCCTGTTGGAGTCGCTGGAAATGGACCGGCTGCGCTTCCCCGAGATCTATGAAGCGCGGGCAGCCCGCTATCGCCTCGAGCCCTACCGGCTCAAGCTGAGCTACACCCTGGAGCGGTTGCGGCTAACCCAGCAACGCAACCAGCAACTGGCCGATGCCGGCTGGGAGTCTCCCTGCGATGGCAGTGCCCCGCCGCCGCCGATGGGGGGCAGCATGGCGCCCGCTCCCACCCAGGAGCTGCACTACAGCACGGTCGATGAATTCCGTTACGACCTGGAGTTGATCCAAGACAGCCTCGAGCGCACCAGCCTCAGCTGCGAATCGCTGCAGCATCTAATTAGTCAGGCCCAAATCTTCGCCTTCTGCCTGGCCAGCCTTGACATCCGCCAGGAGAGCACCCGCCACAGCGATGCTCTTGACGAGCTCAGCCGCTACTTGCAGCTTGCCGTGCCCTACGGCGAAATGGCAGAGGCCCAACGGGTGGAGTGGCTGCTCACCGAAATTCAGACCCGCCGCCCCCTGCTGCCGCCCACGGCCCAGTGGAGCGCAGCCACGGCGGAAACATTTGCCGTGTTCCGGATGCTGCAGCGGCTGCAACAAGAATTCGGATCGCGCATCTGCCGTACCTACGTGATCTCGATGAATCACACGGTGTCCGATTTACTGGAGGTGCTGCTGCTGGCTAAGGAGGCTGGCCTGGTAGACCCACTAGCCCAGCGCGCGGGCCTACTAATAGTGCCTTTGTTCGAAACAGTGGAGGATCTTCAGGGAGCTCCAGCGGTGATGGGCACCCTGTTCCGGCATCCCTTCTACCGGGCCCTGCTGGGCAGCGACGGTGGCCAACCGCTTCAGGAGGTAATGCTGGGCTACTCCGACAGCAATAAGGATTCGGGATTCCTGTCCAGCAACTGGGAAATCCACAAGGCCCAAATCGCCCTGCAGCGTCTAGCCATCGAGCACGGTGTGGCTCTGCGCATCTTCCACGGGCGCGGCGGCTCGGTGGGCCGCGGCGGTGGTCCCGCATACCAGGCGATCCTGGCCCAGCCCAGCGGCACCCTCAGCGGCCGCATCAAGATCACCGAACAAGGGGAGGTGCTGGCCTCCAAATACTCCTTACCAGAACTGGCGCTCTACAACCTGGAAACTGTCACAACCGCCGTGCTGCAGAACAGTCTGGTGAGCACACCCGTTGATGCAACCCCCAGCTGGAACGAGCTGATGGGCCGGCTGGCTGCCCGCTCCCGCGACCACTACCGGGCCCTGGTGCATGACAACCCGGACCTGGTGGCCTTCTTCCAGCAGGTGACCCCAATTGAAGAGATCAGCAAGCTGCAGATCTCCAGTCGCCCGGCCCGCCGTAAAAGTGGCGCCAAGGACCTCTCAAGCCTGCGGGCCATCCCCTGGGTGTTCGGCTGGACCCAGAGCCGCTTCCTGCTGCCCAGCTGGTTTGGGGTGGGAGCAGCCCTGCAGGAGGAGCTCGACCAGGATCCCGGTCAGCTGGAACTGCTGCGCCTGCTCTACCAGCGATGGCCCTTTTTCCGCATGCTGATTTCCAAGGTGGAGATGACCCTCTCCAAGGTGGATCTCGACTTGGCCCACCACTACGTCCAGGCCCTGGGCCGCAGCGAAAACCGCGAGGCATTTGAGGCGATCTTCCAAGAGATCGCTGCCGAGTTCGGCCTCACCCGCGATCTAGTGCTGACGATCACTGGCCACAGCCGACTGCTGGATGGCGATCCAGCCCTACAGCTTTCGGTGGATCTGCGCAATCGCACGATTATTCCCCTCGGTTTTCTGCAGGTGGCCCTGCTGAGGCGTCTGCGCGACCAAAATCGCCAACCACCGATGAGCGAAGCGAGCGCCCCCAGCTACGACGACGGGCGCACCTACAGCCGCAGCGAGTTGCTGCGGGGCGCCCTGCTCACCATCAACGGCATTGCGGCGGGCATGCGCAACACCGGCTAATCCCAACTCTGGACTCCCTCTTGATCCCGTTCCGCCGCCAGCCCCAAGCCCCGCGCCTGAGGGAGGGTTATCACCTACTGGCCGATGGTCTGCAGCCCAATGCCGAAACCCTCAACCAGCTGCTGCTGGCAGCGGGGGATCAGCCCCGTCAGCCCGAGCGCTGGCAACGGGTGTTAGAGCTGAGCATCTGGCACCTAGGCGTGGTGGGTCCCAACGGCCAGCTGGTGGGTTTTGTCAGGGCCACAAGCGACCTAGCCCTTAATGCCAACCTCTGGGACCTTTGCGCCGATCCCACCGATCCGGCCGAAGGAGAAATCCTGGCGGTGTTGGTTCATAGCGCCCTGGACCGGTTGCGCCGGGAGTTAGCGGGGTGCAGTATTTCTCTCTCAGCACCGCCCCAGGCCCTTGCCGCTCTGGAGCGTTATGGATTTGCGGTAGATCCAGGGGGCATCCGCGCTATGGGGCTAAAGCTGGATAGCTGATTTGCAAGATGCCTCGGGCTATTGGGAGCGGTGGGGTGACGAGCATGGAGGGACTCGAACCCCCGACCCTCAGAACCGGAATCTGATGCTCTATCCAACTGAGCTACATGCCCATAACGGCACCCCACCTGGCCTACCTTAACCGCTCACCGCATCAGACCTATCCGGCTGCATCGCCTGGAGCTGCTGCGTTTCCGCAATATCAGTCGGCTGGAGCTGAGCCTGGAGGCTCCCCGGCTGCTGGTGGTCGGGGCCAATGGCGAGGGCAAATCCAACCTGCTGGAAGCGGTGGAATTACTTGGCTGCCTGCGCTCCCACCGCACCAGTAGCGATCGTGATTTGATCCAGCACGGCGAGGCCAGCAGCCAGGTGCGCGCCCTCACCAGCGGCGGAGACCAGCTGCAGCTGGAGTTTCGCCTTAGTGGCGGCAGGCAGGCCAAGCGCAACGGCAAGCAGCTGGAGCGTCAGCTCGACCTGCTGGGCTCGCTGCGCTGCGTGGGCTTTAGCGCCCTCGACCTCGAGCTGGTGCGGGGCGAGCCAGCCGGCCGGCGTCAATGGCTCGACCGGGTGGTGCTGCAGCTCGAGCCTCTCTACGGCGACCTGCTTAGTCGCTACGGCCGGCTGCTGCGCCAGCGCAGCCAGTTGCTGCGGCGCGGCCTGGGGGGAGCCAGCCTGGTGGCCCTGCTCGACACCTTTGACATGCAGATGGCCGTGATCGGCACCCGCTTGCACCGGCGCCGCTTCCGGGCGATTCGGCGCCTCGAGCCCCTGGCCGCAGCCTGGCAGGAGCGGCTGAGCGGCGGCCGTGAACAGCTGCAACTGAATTACCAAAGCGGCACCATATTGGCGGGCGAGGAAGCTGAGGAGCCCTGGCGTCAAGCCCTGCTCGAGCAGCTGCAGCTACAGCGCCTGGAAGAACTGCGGCTGGGCCAATGCACGGTGGGGCCCCACCGGGACGAACTAGAGCTGGCCCTGGCCGGCCAACCGGCCCGCCGCTATGGCTCGGCTGGCCAGCAGCGCACATTGGTACTGGCTCTCAAGCTGGCTGAGCTCGAGCTTGTGGGCTCCGTCCTGGGGGAGCCACCCCTGCTGCTCCTCGACGACGTGCTCGCCGAGCTCGATCCGGAGCGTCAGCAGTTGCTGCTCGAGGCGGTGGGCGAGGGTCACCAGTGCCTGGTGAGTGCCACCCACCTGGGAGCCTTCAGTGGGGGCTGGCAGGCCGAAAGCCAAGTTGTGCGGATGCGCGCCGGCCAGCTCGATCCGAAGTTGCCAACTGACTTGGTCGGCTAGGCCTAGCCACCAAGTTGACCGCGTATGGTTGGAAGCTTGTTTGATCGGATTCGATGACCCAGACCCTGCCCTGCCTCCACCCGAACCCGGGATGGACCGAGGCCCCTGCTGCAATCACCGCAGCCTCTCCCCTGCCTCACCAGATTTCCGAAACGGTCGGGAAACACTGCATTCTTGAGCTATACGGTTGCGATAGCGCCAAGCTCGACGACGAAGCTTTCCTGAGGGACACCATCACCGCAGCAGCGAAGCGTGCCGGTGCCACCCTCCTAAACCTGATCACCCACCGGTTCGAACCCCAAGGGGTTACGGGATTGGCCCTACTGGCCGAATCTCATATCTCGATCCACACCTGGCCTGAATCGGGCTACGCGGCGGTTGATGTGTTCACCTGCGGTGATCACACGATGCCGGAAAAAGCCTGTGCGGTGCTCGCCGCCGAGCTTTCAGCCAACGACCACAAGCTCACCAGCTTCCGCCGCGAAACGCCGCCGTCGATTGCTGAGAGCCCAAGGGATCCGTTGCACGGGCAGGGATTCACTGCCGCGGTGACCCTCTGAGCTCGGCGGTCTAATCACCGGTTACTTGGCGCCTAGATCGCGGTTGAGCTTGCCGCTCACCAGCCCCTCGAGATCAAGCCCCACGGCGCTAAAGCCCAAATCCAGAAAGGCCGCCACCAGCGCCTCTCTGGGTTCTGGCTGGGCCCAAAGGCCCAGGGCCTGCTCCAATTGGGAGGCGGGCAATTCAATCCGAGCCGTCTGGCCCTGGGAGCGCACGCGCACCTGGGTCCAGCCCCGTGCCAGCAACCAGGCTTCCGCTGCAGCCACCCGCTGCAGCCGCTCCGCCGTGATCGGTTCGCCGTAGGGGAAGCGGGAAGCCAAACATGGCTGGGCCGGCTTGTCCCACCAGGGCAATCCCAGGGCCCGAGAAAGCTGGCGTACGCCGGCCTTGTCGAGGCCCACCTCGGCCAGGGGCGAACGCACTCCGAATTCCTTTGCGGCCCGAATGCCGGGCCGATGATCGCCTAGGTCCTCAGCATTGACGCCATCGAGCACGGTCGCCCCTGCCGCCGCGGCCGCGATCGGCGCCAGCAGCCGGTGCAGCTCCCACTTGCAGGCGTAGCAGCGCTGCTCAGGGTTACTGGCGTAGGCCGGATCTGCCAGCTCCGCCGTAGCGATCTCCCGGTGGGGGATCCGCAGCCAACGAGCCTGCTTCGCCGCTTCCGCCCGCAGGTGGGGGGCTAGGGCCGGCGACACACCCGTAATCGCCAAAGCTGCCTCGCCGCGTTGCTCCACGGCGAGGGCAGCCACCAGGGCGCTATCTACCCCACCGGAATAGGCCAACACCAACCGATCAAGGCACACCAACTGCTGACGCAACGAAGCCAGCGCCAGCGCCAGCGGCGGCGGCAAAGGCTCCAACAGGGAAAACAACATCGTCACCAAACTCCTGCCCAGATCTTGGCAACCCCCACCCCAATGACGCCGGTAACATCGCCATATGAGCAGCACCCAGACGCCGCAACGGGGAACGGGCCGGGGCATCGGCATCCGTACGGCGGCCGGCAGCGATGAGCGCGCCCACGGCCAGCTGCACGTCTATGACGGCGATGGCAAGGGCAAAAGCCAGGCGGCCCTAGGGGTAGTGCTGCGCACAATCGGCCTGGGTATCTGCGAGCAAAAACGCACCCGGGTGCTGCTGCTGCGCTTTCTCAAGGGGCCCGGCCGGGCCTACGACGAAGACGCCGCCATCGAAGCCCTGCAACAGGGCTTCCCCCACCTGATCGACCAGGTGCGCACGGGCAGGGGCGACTTCTTCAGTGCCGAGGAAGCTACCCGTTTCGATCGGCAGGAGGCCCAGCGGGGCTGGGACATCGCCAAAGGGGCCATAGCCAGCGACCTCTATTCCGTCGTGGTGCTCGACGAGCTCAACCCGGTGCTCGATCTGGGCCTGCTGGACGTCGAAGATGTCGCCCGCACCCTGGCGGCCAAACCCGACGGCATGGAGGTGATCTGCACAGGCCGCGGAGCGCCCCGCCAGCTGGTGCAACTGGCCGACCTGCACTCGGAAATGCGCGCCCACCAGGGCCCTGGCGGCCTGGAAGGCGTCGAGATTTACACCGGCGAAGGCAAGGGGAAATCCACCAGCGCCCTGGGCAAGGGGCTGCAGGCAATCGGCCGTGGCATCAGCCAGGACAAAAGTCACCGGGTGCTGATCCTGCAGTGGCTCAAAGGTGGCGCTGGCTATACCGAAGACGCCGCCATCGCCGCACTGCGCGAGAGTTATCCCCACCTGGTGGATCACCTACGCTCCGGGCGCGATGCAATCGTGTGGCGCGGCCAGCAGCTACCGATCGACTACGTGGAAGCCGAGCGGGCCTGGGAGATTGCCCGCGCTGCCATCTCCAGCGGCCTCTACAAAACAGTGATTCTTGATGAAATCAACCCCACGGTTGATCTTGAGTTGTTGCCGGTAGAACCAATTGTGCAAACCCTGCTGCGCAAGCCCGCCGAAACGGAAGTCATCCTCACCGGCCGCTGCAAAAACAGACCCGCCTATTTCGACCTGGCCTCAGTGCACTCCGAGATGGTGTGCCACAAGCACTACGCCGAACGCGGCGTCGACCTCAAGCGGGGCGTGGATTATTGAGACTGGATTCCTTACTAAACCCAGACCTCAGTAACGCATTACGGTTGGATCAACTTCCAGACTCCAGGCGTCAATGCCTCCATTGACGTTGATGCCCTCGATGTCGTGGCGTTTCAGGGAGATCAGAGCCTTGGCGCTGCGGCCCCCAAGCTTGCAATGAACATAGAGCTGCTTGCCTGCTGCCAGCTGCCGAATGCGTTCCACTGCAGTGCCGTTCTCTATCTGATCGAGAGGAATTAGCTCGGCCCCCGGGATCACTGCAATCTCCGCCTCAGGCGGGTTGCGCACGTCGATCAGCACCAACCCGGAGGTGTCGCCATCGAGCAGCGTTTTGAGCTCGCCCACGCTGATGCTCTCTACAGCACCAGATTCTTCCTGCCCCGGAGCCGTACCGCCGACGCCGCAAAACTCCTGGTAGTCGATCAGCTTCTCGATCACAGGGCGTTCGGGGTTGGGCCGCAGCTTCAGCTCCCTGAACTTCATGGCAAGAGCATCGAACAGCAGCAGCCGGCCGCTGAGGGTGGTGCCGATGCCGGTGATGATCTTCACCGCCTCGGTGGCCTGGATCACACCGATGATTCCGGGCAACACCCCCACCACTCCGCCCTCGGCGCAGGAGGGCACCATGCCCGGCGGTGGTGGCTCAGGGAACAAGTCCCGGTAGTTGGGGCTGGCTGCATCCAGGTTGAACACCGTGGCCTGACCTTCAAAGCGGAAGATCGAGCCGTAGACATTTGGCTTACCCAGCAGCACGCAGGCGTCGTTCACCAGGTAGCGGGTGGGGAAGTTGTCCGTGCCGTCGCAGACCAGGTCGTAGCCGGAGATGATCTCCAGGGCATTTTCGCTGGTAAGGGCGGTCTCGTAGAGATCCACCTGGCAGTGGGGATTGATCTCCAGGATGCGGGCCTTGGCCGATTCAATTTTGGGCTTGCCAACCCAGCTGGTGCCATGGATCACCTGGCGCTGCAGGTTGGAGTGGTCGACCACATCGAAATCGACGATGCCGAGCCGGCCTACGCCAGCGGCCGCCAAATAAAGGAGCAAGGGCGAGCCCAGCCCGCCGGTGCCCACGCACAGAACAGCAGCGGCCTTGAGCCGCTTTTGCCCCTCCATACCCACCTCTGGCAGGATCAAGTGCCGGGCAAAGCGAGCAACCTCATCGGGGTTGAGCTGGACGCCGCTGGTGTCGGGAGGAAGCATGGCCTCTTGGATCAGGACACCATTCTCCATGGCAGGCGCAGGGGCGCGGCCGGAGCTTCCGGCAACCACCAGGCAACCAACTCGCCGCCAAGGTTTTGGGCCCCGAGGATCACCATCAAAGTGGATACCCCACAGAGACTGCGATCGGTGCTAGAAGGAACGGCCTCATTTGTGGGGTGGCTGTGGGCCGAACCCAGCAGCTCCAACCCCTGCCCCCTGCCCCACTTCTGGGCCTGCAGCTGCTCCCTTGGATCAATCGCGAAGCGGCGACATCGTTGCTGCGGCAGCGGCCAGACGTTGCAGCATGGCCAGACAAGGCACAGTTGCCAGGACACATCAAAGCGCCTGCCTAATAAAAGAGCGCAGCCTTCCTCCGGCTCGGCGCTGGAAAGGATGCGGCGCAAAACGATGAGCAGGTGCAGATCTGCCCTGATTTGCTCTGGCTTTTCGGAGAACACGCAGATACCTTATGAAGCATTCCAAACAACCGCCCTCCCACCGGTCCATGAGCGATTCAATCACCGACTCAGTTGAGCAGGACACTGCCACTGAAGTGGAGACCGACGCCACCACCGGTGCGCCCGAGGTCAGCTTCAGTGAGCGTTACAGCGACATTCTCTCAAAAGTGAATGCCACCCTGGATAAAGTGGATTGGAGCCAAATGGGCCGGATTGGCAAAGCCACCGGCGTCATCGTGGCTGTGATCGTGGCCCAGATCCTGATCAAAGGAGTGCTCGACACCATTAATTTGCTGCCTGTGGTCCCGGGCCTGCTTGAGCTGTTGGGGCTGGTAGTAGTTGGCCAGTGGAGCTGGCACAATCTGACCACAAGCGAAAAGCGTGGTGCGGTAGTGGCCAAAGTCCAGAACCTGCGCAAGGAATACCTGGGCTAGAGCCACCCACTGGCTGGCTCAACCTTGGCCCAGTAGCTGATCGATGCTGGCCTGAGCCCGGCGCCCCCAGCTGCCTCCAAACAGGTTGGCGTGATTCAACAGGTGGTACAGGTTGTAAAGGTCGACTCGGCCCTTGGCCCCAGGCTCCAGCGGCCAGACGTCTTTGTAGCCGCAAAAAAAAGCTTTCGGGAAACCGCCGAATAGCTGGGCCATCGCCAGATCCACTTCCCGATCTCCCCAGAAACTGGCTGGATCAAAAATTGTGCTGCAGCCATTGGTCAGTAGGCCCGCATTGCCGCACCAGAGATCCCCGTGCACCAGCGCCGGCTCACAGTGATGGCCGCTCAGCCATCGCGGCACGAGCTCCAGCAGCTCCTGTGCTCCCCGCAGCGGCTCTCCCCGGCTAGCGGCCCAGGCCAGCTGGGGCGCCAAGCGGCACTCCGCAAAAAACACCCCCCAATCGGAGCGCCAGCCGTTGGGCTGGGGAGCTGATCCAATGAAGTTGTCTGCCGCAGCGCCATAGCCCTTGGCTGGTGCCGATCCGGCACTGCTGAGGTGCAGCTGGGCCAAGCCCTGGCCGCATTGAAACCAAGCACTTTGAGCTGCAGCGCTAGGTGAGCCTGCCAACTGCAGCCAGCTGAGCAGCAGCACGGCGCGATCGCTGGCCACTCCCCATGCCAGGGGTTCTGGAATCGCCAAAGTGGCAGGCGCATGGTGGGCCAACTGCAGCAGGCCGTTCAGTTCCGCCTCAAACATGGGCAGGGCAGCGGCCGCATTGGTCTTGGCAAACACGCTGCGACCATCAGCCAACTCCAGCCGCCAGGCCTGATGGATACAACCACCCCCCAGCGGCGCCTGGGCCACCACGGCGCAGCCGAGCTGCTGCTCTACCCAGGCCTGCATCACGCGCCCGCGCACTTGGTTGCCAGCATGGCCCCATGGAGAAGCGCCTCGATGTGGTCGTGGTGGGCGCCGGCATCGCCGGCCTCACCGCCGCAGCCCTGCTGGCCCGGGAGGGCCTGACGGTGGAACTGCTGGAAGCCCACCAGCAGAGCGGCGGCTGCGCCGGCACCTTCCGCCGCGGCCCCTACACCTTTGATGTGGGCGCCACCCAGGTGGCAGGCCTTGAACCGGGCGGCAGCCACCAGCGCCTGCTGGCCCACTTCGGCCTGCCCCTACCGCAGGCCACCCCCCTGGATCCAGCCTGCGTGGTGGATCTGGCCGATGGCCGGCCGCCGGTGCGGATCTGGCGCGATCCAGCGCGCTGGAACGCCGAGCGGGAGCAGCAGTTTCCCGGCAGCGGCCGCTTCTGGCAGCTCTGCGCCACCCTGCATGGTGCCAACTGGGCTTTTGCAAGCCGAGATCCTGTGCTGCCGCCGCGCAGCCTCTGGGACCTGGGCCAGCTGCTGCCGGCCCTGAGGCCCGCCAACCTAGCCAGTGGCCTACTCGCTGCCGCCAGCGTGGCTGATCTGCTGACGCTCACGGGCTGTGGCGGCGATCCACGCCTGCGCCGCTTTCTGGATCTGCAGCTACGCCTGTACTCCCAGGAGCCAGCAGAGCGCACCGCCGCCCTCTATGGCGCCACCGTGCTGGCCATGGGACAGGCACCGCTTGGGCTATGGCACCTGCAGGGCTCCATGCAGGTGCTCAGCCAGCAGCTGGAGCAGGCCCTGGCGGCCGGCGGCGGCCAGCTGCGACTGCGCCACCGGGTGAGCGGCCTAGAGCGCAGCAACGAGCCTGGAGGCGGGGCGGGCTGGAGGGTACGGGGCGAGCGCTTCGAACGGCAAGCCGCCGCTGTAGTGCTGGCGCTGCCGGTGCAGAGCCTGCCCGCTCTGCTGGGCGAGCAGCTACCGGCGGGCTACCAGCAACGGCTGGCCCAGCTCCCTGATCCATCTGGGGCATTGGTGTTCTACGGCGCAGTGGAGCGAGCCCTGCTGCCTGCCAACTGCCCCAGCCATCTACAACTCGATTGGGCCGATCCGGGCACCTTGTTTATATCTGTTAGCAAGGAGGGGGACGGCCGGGCGCCGGCGGGCCAGGCCACGGTGATCGCCAGCGTGTTCACAGCAGCGAAGCCCTGGTTTGGCCTCGAAGCCAACGCCTACGAACAAGCCAAGGCCGAAGCAAGGTCAGCCATGCAGCGGGGGCTGGAGTCGCTGCTGGGCATCAGCTCAGAACAGTGGCGCCACGCTGAGCTAGCCACACCCCGGGGCTTTGAGCGCTGGACTGGACGGCCCTTTGGCTTTGTGGGCGGCCTGGGACAGCACCCCAGCCGCTTCGGGCCCTTCGGACTGGCGAGCCGCACCCCCCTACCGGGCCTGTGGCTGTGCGGCGATTCGATCCACCCCGGCGAGGGCACCGCCGCCGTGGGCCTCTCAGCCCTGATGGCCTGCCGGCAGCTGCTGGCAGAGCGGGGCCAAACCCTGAACCTCAGCGACCTGAACACTTAGCCGTGTCAGGGGGATCAGAGAAACTGCGGCCGCAACTCCTGACTGCGATCGAGCTCTTGGCGCAAGCCCTGCCAATCCCCCTGGCTCACCTGCTGCTCGAGGGCTTCCAGCTGCTGCCGGTAGGCCGCCAGCGCAGCCAGCAACGCTGCGCGGTTGCAGCGGGCCATCAAGGTGCCCAGCTCCGGATTGCCGCCACCCACCCGGCTGGTGTCGGCAAAGCCGCTCGAAGCCAGGGCCCGCACCAGGACGGGTAGATCCTCGACGCCCGCAGCGCCAACCCGATCAGCCGTCTGCAACAGCGCGGCACCGATCAACACCGGCAGATGGGAGATCAGCGCCACCGCTTGATCGTGCTCGGCGGCGCCGCAGCTAAGCCAGTGGGCCCCCACCGCCTCGGCCAGGGACTGCACAATTGCCAGACAAGCTGGATCGGTGCGTGGCTCGGGAGTAACGACCCAAGGCCTACCGGCGAAAAGCCCGGCCACGCCAGCCTCCACACCAGCCTCGGCCGTGCCGGCCATCGGATGACTGGCGACAAAACGGGGATGCAGGCCCTGCCAGAGCTCCAGCACCGGCGCCTTCACCGAACCCACATCGGTGATCACCGCCTGGGGTGGCAACGCCGCCAGCAACTCCTGCGGCGGCTCAAGCAGCCGGTCTAGGGGCAGGGCCAGCACCACCAGGCTGCAGCCGGCCAGTACGGCGGGGTTTACGCCAACAACGGTTGCCAGGCGCCGCTGCCGAGCCCGCTCGGCGGTGGCCTCGCGGTGCACCAAGGCGCGCACCTCCACACCTTGGCGCTGCAAATCCAGCCCCAGGGAGCCGCCAATCAACCCCAATCCCACAATCCCCACGGGCCCCTGCCGCCAATGGTTGGCAGTGCTGCTAGCGAGCGCCTGGGTGCTGGGCTGGGAATCGGTAATCATCGGGGCGCCGGAGCCATTGGGCCAGCTTCCTACGCTTTTGTTCCGTTGGCTGGCTGGCAATGCTCGAAGCCCACGCCCATCAGCAACTCAAAGACCTGCTACGCCTAGAGGGCAGCGCCCCCTGGCCCCACCACCTCAGCCTCAGCCGACTTGTGGCCCGCAGCCTGCGCCGCGGCGACCACACCCTGGTGCGGTTGGCGCCAGGCAGTGACCCCAGCTGGTGGATCAGCCTGCTGGTGCCCCTGGCTCTGAGCGAATGCCCCCTGGCCCTGGTGGTGGGCGAGGCACAGCGCCAACGGCTGCTGCGGGTAGAACTACCAAGACTGGCAAAGGCCAAGCCGAGCATTGCCCTGCCATGTTTCGAGGGCAACCTTCCACCAAAAGACGCCCGCGTCTGGCTGCTTAACCATCAGCAGTTGGTGGCTGCCTGGCAACAGGGGTTACTGGGGGAGCGCCAACTGGTTATCCCAGAGGCTGAACAGCTCGATTCCTTACTGCGGCAAACCCTGGAAGTGGTGGTCGCACCCCTGCATTGGGACCAACTGCGGCGGGCCCAGCCCGCCGCAGAGGCCAGCCTGCTGAGCCTGCACGAACGTCTCAACCGCCGGGTGCTCAGCGCCCCCCGCCGTCCCAACCAGCTGGTGGCCCTGGCCCCAGACGACGAAGCACCCCTGCGTCATCTACTGCAGCTGTTAAGCCCGCTGCCTGTGCCATGGCCTGCCTGGCTGGCCGCCAAAGGCGAGGGCTGGACAAGCTGGGCCCAACTCAATCCCCAACTGCTGCAGTGGGAACTGCACCGCCACCCCCTAGAGCCTCTGGCGGTGCTGCGCGGCTTGTTCGATCAGCGGGGTGCGGTGTTGCTGGGCCAGCTGCTGCCTGGGAGTGAATTGGGGCTGCGTCCGGCAGTGAGCCTGAATCTCGGCGATCCACCCCTTGCTGACCCCCTGCCCCTTTATGCACCGCTGCGCCAACCGCTGCCAAACAGCCCCCAGTACGGCCAGCACCTGCTCGACCAAAGCCGTCGCCTGGTACTCGGCCAGGCAGGGCTCACAATCGTGCTGATCGATGACGTTGCGCTTCGACTTGGCCTGGCCAGTGGATTGGCGGCGGAATTCGGCAGTCGAGTTGTGCACGAAAGCACCGCACCGGAGGTAAACGGGGTGATCTGTGCCGGCTGGAGCTGGTGGCTTGAGCAGCAGAGCAGGCTGCAGCTGCCCAGCCAAATCGTTATCGCGCTGCTGCCGATCGCCAGCCTTGAGGATCCACTCACAGCGGCTCGGGTAATGGCTTTGCGCCAGGACGGGCGCGATTGGTTCCGTGAGGGCCTTCTGCCTGATGCCCTCAACCGTTTGCAGCTCGGCGTTGCTGGGCTAAGGCGCCAGGGAGCTGGCCGGCTGGCTGTACTGGATGGGCGGCTGCGGGGCCGGAGCTGGGGTCGCCAGGTGCTGGCCGCCCTAGAACCGTGGGTCAATCTCACCCGCCTACTGCCTCACTAAGGTGAAAGCCCAAGCGAAACGCAAGAGCAGTAGAGGCCATGGGGGAAGCCAAGCGACGCAGCATTCAGGGCCTGCCACCCAAACTGATCAAGCCGAAACAGCCCAAAGAAGCTGACAACTCACCACGCATCTATTCCTGGCTGCCCCTGACGCGTAACCAGGCCGATCGCTTCGTCACCCTCTCCACCAAAGGTGCCTGGATAGGCATCTCCGCCTTGGTGTTGTTCTGGCTGACGGTGCGCTTTATCGGTCCCACCGCCGGCTGGTGGTCATTAGCTGACGGCTAACCCGCCAAATCCTGAAGAAAAGATTAGAGTTTATCCCAATC
This sequence comes from Cyanobium sp. NIVA-CYA 375, assembly GCF_056108345.1. Lineage (NCBI taxonomy): Bacteria > Bacillati > Cyanobacteriota > Cyanophyceae > Synechococcales > Prochlorococcaceae > Cyanobium > Cyanobium sp. NIVA-CYA 375. The sequence continues at coordinate 35,266 of NZ_JBSYHW010000004.1, forward strand.
AGCCGTGCCGTCGTGTTTCCACGCTTAGCCGAGCAGTACCGATCTGTAGTGCACGATTTGGTGATGAGCCTGCAAGCTCTTGCCAAAAGCCTTCAGGACCGTGGAATCGCGGCTACTTGTTACGTCTGCGGTGATGGCCGCGATGGGCATGGGGCCTCCTTCGTTGCCAATCTCGACGCCAATCACATGGTCCGATTTTTGGTATCTGATTTTGGCATCAGCTGGGTCGAATCCCGCGATGGCCGCGAATTGGTGAAGCTGGAGGGCGCTGAAGCAATTCAGGAACTGCAGCGGGTCGCCCAGGTGCTCCAAAACCCCATGGCGGCCAAAGGTTCGCAGCCTCGCGCCCTAACCACGCCGCTCAGCTAGCCACTGAAAGCTCTTCGAGACCATCGCCAGCTTCAGCAAGCCCTGATGCAGCAACAGCCGCCTTGGCAGCCGCTGCTAATGGCTTCATGGAATTGGCGGTTACCTCAGAGCCCTCCTTGAGCTTTTGCCGAGTGAGTTGTTCAATCACCTCAGCCTGGGCTGGGTTGTGCTCCAACCAGGTGATCGTGTTGTCCCGGCCCTGACCAATGTTGTCACCCTCATAGCTGTACCAGGCACCTTTGCGGACCACCACACCGGTTTCCTCGGCGAGGTCGAGCAAACAGCCCAGGGTGCTGATGCCACGGCCAAACAAGATGTCGAATTCAGCGATCCGGAAGGGCGGGGCGACTTTGTTTTTAGCCACCTTCACCTTGGCGCGGATGCCGTACTCCTCGGTGCCCCGCTTGAGGGTCTGAATCCGGCGAATGTCTAAGCGCACGGATGCATAGAACTTGAGGGCGTTACCACCAGTGGTGGTTTCTGGATTGCCGTAGGTGACACCGATCTTTTGGCGCAGCTGGTTGAGGAAGATCACGGTGCAGCCGGATTTACCGATATTGCCGGTGATCTTGCGCATGGCCTGGCTCATCAGGCGAGCCTGGGCACCCACCGCCAGATCCCCCATTTCGCCTTCAATTTCAGCGCGGGGGGTCAAGGCCGCCACCGAGTCGATCACCACGATGTCCACGGCGGCTGAACGCACCAGCTGGTCGACGATCTCCAGGGCCATCTCACCGGTATCCGGTTGGGAGACCAGCAGATTTTCAATGTCAACGCCTAAGGCCGCTGCATAGACGGGGTCAAGGGCATGCTCCGCATCCACAAAAGCGGCCACACCACCACGCTTCTGCACCTCGGCAATGGCATGCAACGTGAGGGTGGTCTTACCGGAACTCTCCGGCCCATAAACCTCCACTACGCGGCCCTTGGGATAGCCCCCGCCCAGGGCCAGATCCAGGGTGAGGGCCCCGGTGCCGATGGTTTCCACCCGCATGCGGGAGGCATCCCCCAGGCGCATGATCGAACCCTTGCCGAAATTGCGCTCGATCTGATTCAAAACAAGCCCCAAGGCCTTGTCGCGCTCGGCGGCAGCTCGACTCTCTGCAGTCGAAGTGGTAGCCGCAGAAGTGGTAGCCGCAGAAGTGGTAGCCGCAGAAGTGGTGGATGCTGAAGAAGAGCTGGCGGAGGCGCGGGAAGCAGGGGGCACGGAAGATCTGGAGGGGGAGTTAGGGGTAGCGGGCATAACAGCAATCAGATGCGAAGGAACAGGCCGCAAAGACGAAAACCAGGAAGGGGAGCGCGCCGCTAATCGGAATGCCCCGTAGGCACAGCCTCCAGGCAAACCCGAAGACGGCCATCCTGCGACCTCTGAGCAACAAGTGCCACCAAAGTGAGCCGGCGTATCAATTACTTATAGTACGAGCGTACTCTAGCTCACTGGGGCCAGTCCGCCAGGGGGGCCGCAAACAGCTCCGGCGTCAGCCAACCGATGTCATCCGGCAATGCCTCAGCGTCCCGGGGACCCAAATACCCCCAACTCGCCAGAAAACAACGCACCGATGCCAAATGGGAATCAGCCCGCACCGTTTCCAGCGTTGGGCGTCGGTCTTCTACAAACCAGACGGGGCGACCCTGTTCCAGCAGTTGGTGCAGCACCTCGGGCTTGCTTCCCTGCTCGTGGCCGTAAAGAGCAGAAGGCTCTAAGGCTGACGCCGCCAACAACCTGGCCGCAAAGGCGGCGCCCTTGGTGGTGAGCACCACCCAGTTGGCCCCTTCCTGCCCCAAGCGCTGTAGTCGCTCCTTCACCCCGGGGTACAGCCGGTGGCGGGCAAGCCAGGCAGCAGGCGCTTCAGCGATGGCGGCATTGCGGACCAGCTCGAGCTGGCGCTGCAGCCGCTCCGGCTGCCACCCCCAACGGGCCAGAGCGGCAGGTAAGGCCCCGTCGTAATCGGCCAGCAAATCCTCCAGATTGAGATCCGGGCGGCCCAGCTCCGCTGCCATCAGCACCATCTCCCAACCCTTGTGAATCAGGGGCCGCAAGCTGGTGAAACCTGCCGGGGCCTGCTCGGGGAGTGCCAGCTCTGGAGCCAGCTGCAGGGCCGCCGCCCGGGACGACCACCAGTATTCGGGCATGCCATCCATCAGCACCCCGTCGAAATCAAAGACGATCAAGGGGCCATATCTAGCCCAAAAGCCAGTCGCAGCAGGGGGAACGAAAGACATGGATCAAAACTGGGTCGCTAGGATTCGAACCTAGGAATGGCGGTACCAAAAACCGCTGCCTTACCGCTTGGCGACGACCCAATGGCGCTCTGAAAGAGCTTGAACCAAACCTAACGGATGGGCTCAACCGGGATTTCCGGCACCCAGATAGTTACCCATAGCGCCCGGTCCTTCGTCAACCGCAGCAGCCACCGCCTCCAAGCTCAAGCAGGAAATAGCCGCAGCCGCTGCTCCACACCGCGGCCAAATACGGCGGTGCGTAGCCGATAGCGATCAGCTAATTCCGCCTGCATTAGCCGCACCCTCTCGCTGCGGGGCAGCAGCTCTACGGGCTGGCCGTGGGGCAACACCACCTGTTCAACCGCCAGCCGGCACTCCTCCAGCCCGGCGAGGGCGTCATCGGCCTTGGCGCTGGAGGCCGCCACTGCGGCTGGATCACGTAGCGCGTGGTCTTGGCGGTGGCGCTGCAGCAGCCGCTCCAGGGCACGCTGCAGCTGGGGCGGGGCAGCCGACTTCAAGACCAAAATCGGCAAGCCCAAGTCCTGGGCCTGCCGGCGCACCTGGGGATCACGGCCGAGCTGTTGCCGCAGGCTGAGCACCGCGTCGGCCAGCTCGACGCTGCCCACCACCTCCACGGGCAACTGGCGGGCCCTCACCAACTGCTCCAGGGGGCCCCGGCTAAGGCCGGCCCCATACACCCGCAACATCGGCGCGGGGCTTTCAGCCGCTGAGCGATCCGACTCCACGGTGTCCTCCTCCAACACGGGCAAGGGGGCGGCTGCCAGCCTTGGGCGCACCTGTGACCGCGGCGGCACAGCCTCGCGAGAGGCTGGCACTGGAGCTGGGCTTGGGGCAAGGACAGGAGCTAGCTCCTGTTGCCGCTGCAGCTGCCCATCAGGGCCTAGCTCCCGAATCTCGGGGCGCCCCCCCTGGCCCCGCAACAGCATGTCAACCGTGCGGGCCACATCCCTATGCACGTGCCAACGATGGCGGCTGTGCATCTCCACCGCCATGGCGAAAGTGGGCTCGGCAGCCCTCTCCAACACGGTTTTCTGCGTGCGGCGGCGGCGGGCCTCCTCATCGCCGAGTGTCACCGCCTGAATGCCGCCCACCAGATCAGAAAGGGTGGGATTCTTGATCAGGTTTTCGAGGGCGTTGCCGTGGGCCGTGGCCACGAGCATCACGCCACGCTCGGCAATGGTGCGTGCCGCCTGGGCCTCCAGCTCGGTGCCGATTTCATCAATAACGATGACCTCCGGCATGTGGTTTTCCACCGCCTCGATCATCACCTGGTGCTGTAGCTCAGGCCTGGCTACCTGCATGCGCCGGGCGCCGCCGATGGCGGGATGGGGAATGTCGCCATCCCCGGCGATTTCATTGCTGGTGTCAATCACCACCACCCGCTTGCCCAGGTCGTCGGCCAGCACCCGGGCGATCTCGCGCAGGGCGGTTGTCTTACCCACACCAGGGCGCCCCATCAACAACAGCGACTCGCCGGCATCCAGCAGATCGCGCACCATGGCCACCGTGCCAAACACGGCTCTGCCCACCCGGCAGGTGAGTCCCACGATCGTGCCGCTGCGATTGCGGATCGCACTGATGCGATGCAAGGTGCGCTCAATACCGGCGCGGTTATCGCCGCCGAAGTAGCCGATTCGCTCCACCACTGCAGCCAAGTCGGCGCGCTCCAGGGGCTGATTGCCCAGGGCACGCACCTGGCCCGGGTAGCGAGCCTCGGGCACCCGGCCCAGGTCGAGCACAACCTCCAGCAACTGCTCCCGAGACTCGGCGGTCGCCAGGGCCGCCTGAACTACTGCAGGCAGCAGGGCCAGCAGGCGATCAAGGTCGTCGGTGACCCGCTGGGAGGCCATTGAGGCAGGGCTGGACACCGAATCGCAAGGCACTAAATACGTTCTAGCCAGGGATCAACCAGTTCCCGCGCCAACCCCAGGGCCCGGGGCCAGAGCTCGGCATCAGTTAGCAGGGATCGCCTGCGACCTTGGGCCTCCTTTAGCAGGGGTTGCAAAAGCCGGCGGGCCACGCCACCAAAGGCGACGCCAGCGATGTGATGCTTCAGGGGGTATCCAGCCAGCTGCGGAAGGGTATGGGAGTTAGTGCCTCCCGCCAACTGCACAGGGCCGGGGGGGGTCTGGGGAAGCAAGGCCGCAACCAACTTGAGGGCGGCACGGGCCGTGCCCGCACCCAGATCACCACTCATGGGCCGGCCATCAAGCTGCCAGAGAGGACGAAAGCCCGCGGCGCGCAGCAGGGTGAAGCGCAGCCACAGCTCCGCCCCCAGCGCAGCTGGCGACTGGGCCGTGCCCTCCAGGCCCGCACTAACTGCCAGTCGCCGCAGCTGCACGCCACTAGCACGCAGCTGGCCAACCCGCTCTGCAAAGGCCGCGCCGCGACCGGGGTGGGTGTGGAGTTCCACCGCATCTGGGCGCAACTGGGCAAGCAGGGGGGGCACATCCGCCCCTGCAAGCACCTGACTCCGCTCCTCAATCAGGCCGTGGGGGCAGGCAGGCAGGCAGCGGCCACAGCCGTAGCAGCGCTCCGCCAACACTCCTGGAGAGCCAGTGGCGGCCAGCCCGATGGCCAAGGCCGGACAAACCCGCTCGCAGGGGCGAGGGCAGGCCGGCGGGCAGCAAGCGGGGTCGAACCAAGCCTTGCGGAAATGGGGATCGTCGCCATCGCTGAGGCTCAACATCAACCAGGGGCGGCTGGCTCCACGGGCTTCGGCCCAATCAATCCCGCGGCGGACCGCGGCCACCACAGCCGCATCAACCGCGCCATCTATGCAGTGCACCCCGGCCAGGGAAAAAATGCCGCAGAGATCTTCGATCGCGGCCAGATCTTGGTTGCTAGCCCCACAGATCAACTTGACCCAGCGACCAGAGGCGAGAGCCTCCTCAGGCGTCAAGCAGCTGCTCAAGGGGCTGCCAGCGCAGTTCGCGGGAACCGCCCATCTCGACTACGAGCTTGAGACGAGGTTCACGCCGGCAGAGAGCAATCAGGGATCCCAATTCAGCCTGAGATAGGACCTGCCCCTCCAACAACCAAAGCAGGATCGGCTGCGTGCCCTCGAGCAGAGCCCCCAATTGGGGCATCACCCGCTGAACCTCGCCCACTGCTGCGCCCCTGCCCACGCTCTGGTGACCCAGGTGGGGCGGACGCACACCGTGCAGCTGCAAAAGGAAGGCCTCAGGATCACCAAGTCCCCGCGCCGAGGTGAGCTGGGCGCGATAACCAACAGCCCGCATCCGGCGCATCAAGCGAGTCTCTGCGCCACCCTCAAGTGGTGCAAATAGGGCCAGAGCACCAGCGCGCTCAAGGTCCTGGCGGAAACCGCGACCGGAGAGCAGCAGGGGCATTACGGGTAATTGCTAGCTAAGCACCACTTTGACAGCCCAAGACGGGTTAGGTGGTGGGGTATGTTCATCAACTGTGCCATTGATATGTGCCCGACCGCTAGCCGGGCCTCCAGATCACGGCACACGATCACCAGTGGTGGTGATCGTCCTCGGCCAGCACGGTTCCAGCAGCTTTAAAAGCTCGCAGGTCCCGTCGGGAAACTGCCAGAACGCACTGCTCTCACGTCTGTTGAGTCCAGCCCGGTTCCGATAAGTCCCAGCCGCGCTGATCCGAATCAGATCAGCCTCGCTAGCCCTTGGAAATCGCAACCCGTTGCTTGAGGCCCATGCCTCCGCGACGAAGAGCGGCACCTCGGCCGAGCCAGGCAACATCCTGACCGCTTCAGTTTCACCGTCGTGCATGAGCTCCCTGCTCACTGCGCTCGGTGGTCCAGCTGGCGTTGTTTCCCCTCCTATGTCTATCGGCATTCTTGGGAAGAAATTGGGCATGTCCCAGTTCTTCAACGACGAGGGCAAGTCCATCCCGGTCACCTTGATCGAGGCGGGTCCTTGCCGCATCACCCAACTCAAAAGCACCAGCACCGACGGCTACAACGCCGTCCAGCTTGGTTTTGGCGACATTCGCGAAAAACTCGTGAACAAGCCAGCCAAGGGGCACCTAGCCAAATCTGGTGATGAGGTCCTGCGCCACCTGAAGGAATATCGGGTCGACAGCGTGGATGGCCTTGAGCTGGGTGGCTCCATCTCCGTGACGGCCTTTGAGCCTGGTCAAAAGGTTGATGTGAGCGGCGACACCATGGGCCGTGGCTTTTCCGGCCTCCAAAAGCGCCACGGCTTCAGCCGGGGCCCCATGACCCACGGTTCCAAGAACCACCGAGAGCCTGGCTCGATCGGCGCCGGCACCACTCCGGGCCGCGTCTACCCCGGCAAGCGCATGGCGGGCCGCTACGGCGGCAAACAAATCACCACCCGCGGCCTCGTCATCCTCAAAGTGGATGTGGAGCGCAACCTGCTGGTAGTGAAGGGTTCGGTGCCCGGCAAGCCTGGCGCCCTGCTCAACATCCGCCCGGCGAACCGGGTGGGCGCCAAAGCCGGGAACTGAGGAGAAAACCAATGGCTAATTGTGTAATTCGCGACTGGCAGGGCAAGGAGGCCGGCAAGGCTGAACTTGATCTGAAAGTCGCCAAAGAATCGTCTGCCAAAGACTTGGTGCATCGGGCCGTGGTGCGTCAGCTGGCCAATGCCCGTCAGGGCACAGCCAGCACGCTTACCCGCGCTGAAGTAGCCGGTGGCGGCCGCAAGCCCTACAAGCAAAAGGGCACAGGTCGGGCCCGCCAAGGCTCAATCCGAACCCCGCTCCGCCCCGGCGGTGGTGTGGTGTTTGGTCCCAAGCCCCGCAGCTACACCGTGGCGATGAACCGCAAGGAGCGTCGCCTGGCCCTGCGCACCGCGCTGATGAATCGCATCGACGACATCACCGTGGTCAAGGGCTTTGGCGTTGGGCTCGAAACCCCCAAAACCAAGGAAATCACCGCAGGCTTAGGCCGGCTTGGTATCGAAGCCGGCGCCAAGGTGCTGGTGGTGCTCGACGGAGCCTCCGAGGCCATGCGCCGCTCGGTGCGCAACCTCGAGAAGGTCAAGCTGATCGCTGCGGATCAGCTCAACGTGTTTGATTTGCTCCACGCCAACAAGTTGGTAGTGAGCGAGGAAGCACTCGCGAAGATTCAGGAGGTCTACGGCGATGGCTGAACGTTTTTCGAGCCGGCTTGCGGATGTGATCCGTCGGCCGCTAATCACCGAGAAGGCCACCCGGGCCCTCGAGCAGAACCAGTACACCTTTGAGGTGGACCATCGGGCTGCAAAACCCGACATCAAGGCTGCCGTTGAACAGCTGTTCGACGTCAAAGTCATCGGCATCAGCACCATGAATCCCCCTCGCCGCTCCAGGCGGGTGGGCCGCTTCGCCGGCAAACGTGCCCAAGTGAAGAAAGCAGTGGTGCGCCTCGCCGAAGGCAATGCCATCCAGCTGTTCCCTGAGTCCTGAGGGGTCTGAAAAGTAATGGCTATCCGTAAATACCGACCCATCACCCCCGGCACCCGTACCCGTGTCGCCAGTGACTTCTCCGAAGTAACTGGCCGCGAACGGGAGCGAGGCCTGGTGGTCGCCAAACACCGCCGCAAAGGCCGCAACAACCGGGGCGTGATCACCTGCCGCCACCGCGGCGGTGGTCACAAGCGCCTATACCGCATCGTCGACTTCCGCCGCGACAAGCTCGGAGTCGTCGCCAAAGTGGCGGCCATCCACTACGACCCGCACCGCAACGCCCGCCTAGCTCTTCTCTTCTACGCCGATGGCGAGAAGCGCTACATCCTTGCTCCGGCTGGCATTGAGATCGGACAACAGGTGGTCTCCGGACCCGAGTCGCCGATTGAAACGGGCAATGCCCTGCCTCTATCTGCCATTCCCCTCGGCTCCAGCGTCCACAACGTTGAGCTCTATGCCGGGCGGGGCGGCCAGATGGTCCGCACCGCTGGTGCCAGTGCCCAAGTGGTTGCAAAAGAAGGCGACTACGTAGCCCTCAAGCTGCCTTCCACCGAGGTGCGCCTTGTGCGCCGCGAGTGCTACGCCACCCTCGGTGAAGTTGGCAACTCCGAAGTGCGCAACACCAGCCTGGGTAAGGCTGGTCGCAAGCGCTGGCTTGGTCGCCGGCCTGAGGTGCGCGGGTCGGTGATGAACCCCTGCGACCACCCTCACGGTGGTGGTGAAGGCCGCGCCCCGATCGGCCGCTCCGGTCCGGTCACACCCTGGGGCAAGCCTGCCCTTGGCTACAAAACCCGTAAGCGGAACAAACCCAGCAATCGGTTTGTGCTCCGGAAACGTCGCCGTACCTCCAAACGGAGCCGTGGCGGACGCGATTCCTGATGATTAACACCGCTTTGCTGTTCGCTTAATCCGCCATGGGACGTTCACTCAAAAAAGGACCGTTTGTTGCCGACAGCCTGCTTCGCAAGGTTGAAAAGCAAAACGGCGCAGATGACAAGTCCGTGATCAAAACCTGGTCACGTGCTTCTACCATCCTGCCGATGATGATCGGCCACACCATTGCCGTTCACAACGGCAAATCCCATGTTCCCGTCTACGTGACGGAACAGATGGTGGGCCACAAACTCGGGGAATTTGCCCCCACCCGCACCTTCCGGGGCCACATCAAGGATAAGAAAGGAGGCCGCTGACGCTATGGCAAACACATCTTCCAACCAGGCTCTCGCCCACGGCCGCTTCATCCGCGGTTCCGTATCCAAGGTGCGCAGAGTTCTCGACCAGATCCGTGGCCGCAGCTACCGCGAAGCCCTGATTCTGCTCGAGTTCATGCCTTACCGCTCCACCGGCCCCATCACCAAGGTGTTGCGTTCGGCGGTAGCGAACGCCGAAAACAACCTGGGCCTGGATCCCTCCACTTTGGTGATCGCTTCGGCGATCGCCGACATGGGACCCTGCCTGAAGCGCTTCCGCCCGCGCGCCCAGGGTCGTGCCTACGCGATCAAAAAACAAACCTGCCACATCAGCATTGCTGTGGCTCCTTCCACCTAACCCCCGAGGACACCGAACGATGGGACACAAGATCCATCCAACCGGCCTGCGCCTGGGGATTACCCAGGATCACCGCTCGCGTTGGTACGCCCCCAGCAAGACCTATCCAATCCTGCTTCAGGAGGACGACCGCATTCGCAAGTTCGTCCACAAGAAGTACGGCGCCGCAGGCATCAGCGATGTGCTGATTGCCCGCAAGGCCGATCAACTGGAAGTTGAACTAAAGACCGCCCGTCCAGGCGTGCTTGTTGGCCGTCAGGGCAGCGGCATTGAGGAGCTGCGCACCGGCATTCAGAAAACCCTCGGTGATGCAAACCGTCAGGTGCGCATCAACGTGGTGGAAGTCGAGCGGGTCGATGCCGACTCGTTCTTGCTGGCTGAATACATCGCCCAGCAACTGGAAAAGCGAGTTGCCTTCCGCCGCGTTATCCGCATGGCCGTGCAACGGGCCCAGAGGGCCGGCGTGCTCGGCCTGAAAATCATGGTGGCTGGACGCCTCAACGGAGCCGAAATCGCCCGGACCGAATGGACCCGGGAAGGTCGCGTGCCCCTTCACACCCTGCGTGCCGACATCGACTACGCAACCAAGTTGGCAAGCACCACCTACGGAGTGCTGGGCATCAAGGTGTGGATTTTCAAAGGCGAGGTGCTGCCTGGCCAGAAAGAGCAGCTGCCCGTGGGAGCTGCTCCCCGCCGCCGGACTAGCCGGCAGCCGCAACAGTTTGAAGACCGCTCTAACAAAGAGTGATCCGGAGCCCTGAACCATGCTGAGTCCAAGACGCGTCAAATTCCGCAAACAACAACGAGGCCGCATGCGCGGTGTCGCTACCCGGGGCAACACGATTGCCTTCGGGGAGTTTGCACTGCAGGCCCAGGAATGTGGCTGGATCACCTCCCGCCAGATTGAAGCCAGCCGCCGAGCCATGACCCGCCACGTCAAACGCGGCGGCAAGATCTGGATCCGGATTTTCCCTGATAAACCAGTGACAATGCGCGCCGCCGAAACCCGTATGGGTTCTGGTAAGGGCAACCCGGAGTTCTGGGTGGCCGTGATCAAACCGGGGCGCATTTTGTTTGAGATGGGTGGTGCCGAAATCACCCCCGAGATCGCCAAAGAAGCAATGCGCTTGGCGCAGTTCAAGCTTCCCCTCAAGACCAAATTCCTGAGCCTGGCGGATCAGGAAACTGCAGCCCCAGTGGAGGCCTGACCGATGGCAAGACCAAACATCGCCGATGTGCGCAAGCTCACCGGTGAACAGATCAACGAACAGGTCAACGCCACCCGGCGTGAACTGTTTGAGTTGCGCTTCCAGCAAGCCACCCGCCGGCTGGAAAATACTCACCGCTTCAAGGAGGCTCGCATCAAGCTGGCTCACCTGATGACGGTGCAAAAGGAGCAGCAACGCTCCGCCGCCACGGCTGCTTCAGCCTCCTGATACCCCCTCGATCCCCATGGCACTCAAGGAAAGGGTCGGCACCGTCGTCAGCGACAAGATGGACAAAACGGTGGTGGTGGCGGTGGAAAACCGCTTCCCCCATCCCATCTATCAAAAGACGGTCAGCCGCACCACCCGATACAAAGCCCACGATGAAGCCAACAGCTGCAAAGTGGGCGACCGGGTTCGCATCACCGAGACCCGCCCGCTCAGCCGCACCAAGCGCTGGACCGTGGCCGAAGTTCTCACCAACAGCACCGCCGGTTGAGGAGAACTCCAAATGATCCAACAAGAAACCTATCTAAACGTCGCTGACAACAGCGGCGCCAAGCGCATCCAATGCATCCGGGTGCTCGGCACCAACCGTCGCTACGCCCACGTGGGCGACGTGATCGTGGCAGCCGTCAAGGACGCCATGCCCAACATGGGTGTCAAGAAATCTGATGTGGTCAAGGCCGTAGTGGTGCGCACCAAAGCCACCCTGCGCCGTGACACCGGCAACTCAATCCGGTTTGACGACAACGCAGCCGTGATCTTGGGTAACGACAACAACCCCAAGGGGACCCGAGTCTTCGGGCCAGTTGCCCGTGAACTGCGCGAGCGCAACTTCACCAAGATCGTGTCCCTCGCTCCGGAGGTCATCTGAAATGGCGACCGCAACTCCCAAGGCAAAACCCGCTGAGCGCATCAAGATGCGCCTCAAAAAGGGTGACACCGTCCAGCTGATCTCCGGCAAGGACAAGGGCAAAACCGGAGAGGTGCTACGCACTCTTCCCTATGAAAATCGTGTCGTAGTGCAGGGAATCAACCTGCGCACCCGCCACGTCAAGCCAACCCAGGAAGGCGAAAGTGGCCGCATCGTCACCGAGGAAGCCTCTGTGCATGCCTCGAATGTGATGCTCTACTCCAGCTCAAAACAGGTGGCAAGCCGCGTCGAAATCGTGGTGGAGAAAGACGGCACTAAAAAGCGTCGCCTCAAGAAGACAGGAGAAATCCTCGATTGAGCTCCAGCAGCGTGCCTCGCGATCGCTCGCATAGGCCCCGCCAACTTCAACTCCAGTCCCTGTCAGCCTTCTGACCCAGACCAGAAGCGCACCCCCCTCTCCCCGTCATGTCACTGAAACAGCGCTACCGGGAGTCGATTCAGCCCAAACTCCTCAAGGACCTGAATCTCTCCAATATTCACGAAGTTCCCAAGGTGGTCAAAGTCACCATCAACCGGGGCCTCGGTGAAGCCGCCCAGAATGCCAAAGCCCTCGAGGCCTCCATCACCGAACTGGCCACAATCACTGGTCAAAAGGTGGTAGTGACTCGGGCCAAAAAGGCCATCGCCGGTTTCAAAATTCGCCAGGGGATGCCAATCGGTGTTGTCGTCACCCTGCGTGGTGAACGGATGTACGCCTTCCTGGAGCGCCTGATCAATCTTGCTCTGCCTCGCATCCGCGACTTCCGCGGCGTGAGCCCCAAGAGCTTTGACGGCCGGGGGAATTACACCCTGGGGATTCGCGAACAAATCATTTTCCCTGAGATCTCCTTCGACAAAATCGATGCGATCCGGGGGATGGACGTCACGATTGTGACCAACGCCCGTAACGACGAAGAGGGCAGGGCCCTCCTCCGCGAGATGGGAATGCCGTTCCGCAGCAACTGAGCCCTCTTCGGACCCGACTATGGCCAATCACGACCCAATTTCAGACATGCTCACCCGCATTCGCAATGCGAGTGAGAAGCGTCACGAGACCACCAAGATTCCTGCTTCCCGACTGGTGCGCAATGTCGCCAACGTGCTGCAGCAGGAAGGCTTCATCGCCGCAATCACCGAAGAAGGTGAGGGCGTCCTGAAGCACTTGGTGCTTGAGCTCAAATACAGCGGCAAGCATCGCCAGCCAACGATTCGCTCCGTCCAGCGGGTCAGCAAGCCGGGCCTGCGCATTTACAAGAACAACCGCCAGCTGCCCAAAGTTTTGGGCGGCCTGGGAGTGGCCATCATCTCCACGTCGAAAGGGGTGATGAGCGACCGCGATGCCCGTAAGCAGGGCGTCGGTGGCGAAGTGCTTTGCTACGTCTACTGAATCTGGGAGATTGATCCATGTCTCGTATTGGTAAAGCGCCGATTCCCCTCCCCGACAAGGTGAGTGTCAGCCTCAATGGCTTGGCGGTCACCGTGAAGGGTCCTAAGGGCGAACTCAGCCGCACCCTCCCCGAAGGAGTGCAGATCTCCCAGGACGGCAACACCCTGGTGGTTAGCCCCAGCAGCGAAAACCGTCGCTCCCGCGAGCGCCACGGTCTCTGCCGCACGCTTGTCGCCAACATGGTGGAAGGCGTCAGCCAGGGCTACACCCGCAAGCTGGAAATCATTGGCGTGGGCTACCGCGCCGCCGTCCAAGGCACAAAGCTTGTGGTCTCAGCTGGCTACAGCCACCAGGTGGAGATGGTGCCCCCAGAGGGCGTCACCTTCGCCGTAGAGGGAAACACCACCGTGTTTGTCTCCGGTGCCAACAAGGAATTGGTGGGCAACGAAGCTGCCAAGGTGCGTGCCATTCGTCCGCCTGAGCCTTACAAGGGCAAGGGCATCAAGTACGAGGGTGAGCGCATCCTGCGCAAGGCCGGTAAGACCGGTAAGAAATGAGGTCTGCCTGAGCGTCGTTACCCTGTATCCCAATGTCATCCATCTCCCGCAAACAGCAGACCCAGAAGCGTCACCGCCGCCTGCGTCGTCAGCTCACTGGCACGTCCTCCCGTCCCCGGTTGGCCGTGTTCCGCTCCAACAACCACATCTACGCCCAGGTCATCGACGACGACGCCCAGAACACCCTCTGTGCGGCTTCGACCCTCGACAAGGACCTGCGCACCAACCTCGACGCCAGCTCTACCTGTGATGCTTCTGTGGCTGTAGGCGAGCTGGTAGCCAAACGGGCGCTCGCCCAGGGCATCCAGCAGGTGGTCTTCGATCGAGGCGGCAACCTGTACCACGGCCGGGTCAAGGCCCTGGCTGACGCCGCCCGGGAAGCGGGCCTTCAGTTCTGATCCCTGCTCTCACCATGACCGAAACCAACGATCAAGTTCAGTCCAACGACATCCCGGCCGCTTCGGATGTACCTGCTGCTGCCGAAGGCCAGCAAGATCGCCGCGGTGGTCGGGCTGAAGGCCGAGGCGGCGATAGCCGTCGCGGTGGCGGCCGCGGGCGCGACAACCGTCGCGGCCAGGAGCGCGACTCCGAATGGCAGGAGCGGGTGGTACAAATCCGCCGCGTCTCCAAGACCGTTAAGGGCGGCAAGAAGATGAGCTTCCGAGCCATCGTTGTCGTTGGCAACGAGAAGGGCCAAGTAGGTGTGGGCGTCGGCAAGGCCGGCGATGTCATCGGCGCAGTCCGCAAGGGCGTAGCCGATGGCAAGAAGCACCTGGTCAAGGTGCCCCTCACCCGTCACAGCTCCATCCCTACCCTCAGCAACGGCCGCGACGGTGCCGCCAGCGTGCTGATCCGGCCGGCAGCGCCCGGAACCGGGGTGATTGCGGGCGGCTCGATCCGCACGGTGCTCGAACTGGCCGGCATCAAAAATGTGCTGGCCAAGCGCCTTGGGTCCAAGACCCCCCTCAACAACGCCCGCGCTGCGATGGAGGCTTTGGCCGGCCTTCGCACCCACAAGGAGACCGCCAAGGAGCGGGGCATCTCCCTAGAGCAGATCTACTCCTAAGGCCTCGCCATGACGTTCAATCTCCAGTCCCTCAAACCCAACCCTGGCGCCCGGCGCCGCAAGCTCCGCAAGGGTCGCGGCATTGCTGCAGGCCAGGGTGCCAGCTGCGGTTTCGGCATGCGCGGCCAGAAGTCCCGCTCGGGTCGCCCGACCCGTCCTGGCTTCGAGGGTGGCCAAATGCCTCTCTACCGCCGCATCCCCAAGCTCAAGCACTTTGAGCTGGTCAACCAGAAGGAGTTCACGATCATCAACGTGGCCAAGCTCGCCGACTGCAAAGCCGGCAGCACTATCAGCCTCGATTCCCTGGTGAAGGAAGGTCTCGTGACCAGCCCCAAGCATCCCCTCAAGGTGCTTGGCAACGGTGAACTCTCCGTCAAGCTGACCGTGCAGGCCGCCGCGTTTACTGCCAGCGCCCGCACCAAGATCGAAGCTGCCGGTGGCAGCTGCGAAGTCATCTGATCGCCTTGCGGGCCTCCGCCCTAAGGTCTGAGCCGTCTAGTCGAGCCCCGGGCATGCCACGGGTCTTGATTGGCGGTTTTTTCATGTCCATCACACGCCGCCATGCTTGTTAGCCGGGGTCGCAACCCAAGTGCCGGGGAAATCCTCAGCCAACTGATCCAGTCGAAGGGACTGCGCGACCGGGTGCTAACCACCCTCGGCCTGCTGCTGCTGGTCCGGCTGGGCATCTACATCCCGATGCCAGGCATCGACCGGGTGGCCTTTCAGCAGTTCCTCTCCCAGGGCGGTCAGCTGATCGGGTTCCTGGACATCTTCACCGGGGGCGGCCTGTCCACCCTCGGCGTTTTTGCTCTGGGCATCCTGCCGTTCATCAACGCCTCGATCATCATTCAGCTGCTAACCGCAGCCCTGCCCCAACTGGAAGACCTCCAGAAGAATGAGGGCGAGGCAGGCCGGCGCAAGATCGCCCAGATCACCCGCTACGTGGCTCTGGGCTGGGGCATTCTGCAGAGCCTGGTCTTTGCCCTGATCCTGCGGCAATACGCCACAGAGGGCCTTTCGGAGCCGGTGTTTGTAATCCAGACGGCCCTTGCCCTGGTAACCGGCTCCATGGTGGTGATGTGGATCAGCGAGGTGATCACCGAGCGGGGCATCGGTCAAGGCGCGTCCTTGGTGATCTTCGTCAACATCGTGGCCACCCTGCCCAAGGCCCTGGGATCAACGATCGAGCTTGCCCAGAGTGGGGACCGCAGCACAGTTGGCGGCATCGTCGTGCTGGTGTTGGTTTTCTTGCTGACGATCGTGGGGATCATCTTTGTGCAGGAGGGCAACCGCCGTATCCCAATTGTGAGCGCCAAGCGCCAAGTGGGAGGCGCTGGGGTGCTTGCGGCACGGCAGAGCTACCTGCCACTGAAGCTCAACGCCGGCGGCGTGATGCCGATCATTTTTGCCTCGGCCGTGGTGTTTCTGCCGCTCACCATTGCCAACCTCACCCGCAACCCTTTGCTGATCAAGTTGGCGGGCTACCTAAATCCCAACAGCAGCACCCCCTGGCTCTACGCCCTGGTGTTCTTCGGCTTGATCTGCGGCTTCGGCTTCTTCTACGCCTCTCTCACCGTCAACCCGGTGGACATCGCCACCAATCTCAAGCGCAGCGGCGTGGCCATCCCCGGCGTGCGCCCCGGCTCAGCTACTGCCAGCTACCTCAGCGGCGTGCAAAACCGACTCACCCTGCTGGGTGGTGTGTTCCTCGGCGCCGTGGCAATCATCCCCTCGGCCGTGGAAGGGGCCACCCAGGTGCGCACCTTCCAGGGGCTGGGGGCCACTTCCCTGCTGATTCTGGTGGGCGTTGCGATCGACACGGCCAAACAGGTGCAGACCTACGTGATATCCCAGCGCTACGAGGGCATGGTGCGCCAGTGACCACCAGCCCCTCCCCAGCCAGCCTCGCGGTAGCCCCTTCCTCCAACTCGCAAGTTCAGCCATGAAGCAACGTCTCCTCTTCCTTGGCCCTCCCGGCGCCGGCAAGGGCACCCAAGCCCAGCAACTGGCCGCCGATCGCCAGCTGCTGCACCTCTCTACGGGGGACCTGCTGAGGGCGGAGGTTGCTTCTGGCAGCGATCTTGGCAAGGAAGCCGAGGCCGTGATGGCCCGTGGTGAGCTGGTGAGCGATGAGCTGGTGCTGGCGATCGTGCGTGGCCGGCTGGAAGCACTGGCCGCCAGCAGCGGCGGCGGCTGGTTACTGGATGGCTTCCCCCGCAACCTTGCCCAGGCCGAGGCTCTGGGGCTGTTGCTCGATGAACTGCAGCAACCGATCGAACTGGTGGTGCTGATGGAGCTCGACGACGCCGTTCTGATCCAAAGGCTCCTGAGCCGGGGCCGCTCTGACGACAACGAAAGCGTGATTCGCCACCGGCTAGAGGTCTACCGGGAACAGACCGAACCGCTGATTCGCCATTACCAAGAGCTGGGGTTGATCCAGGCCATTGAGGCCAATGGCAGCGTCGATGCAATCGCTGAACGGATCGCCGCCCTACTTAGCTGAATGGCGATCCGGTGTTGACCCGTGTGATAGGTTGTCGGTTTGCAAATTAGGAGAGCACAACTCCCATGAAGGTGCGTGCCTCGGTCAAGAGAATGTGCGACAAATGTCGGGTGATTCGTCGCCACGGCCGGGTAATGGTGATTTGCACCAACCCCAAGCACAAACAGCGCCAAGGCTGACCAGCCTTGGCCCGCCCCCTTGGGGGCCAGCTGTGCATCGTTTCCCCGCTCCGCTCAGGCGGAGCCCCTTGCCCCCTCATCGAATTCCTACGTGGCTCGGATTGCCGGCGTTGATATCCCACGCGAAAAGCGCGTCGAGATTGCCCTCACCTACGTGTATGGCATCGGTCTTACCCGTGCCCAGAAGATTCTGGCCAAATCCGGTGTCAGCCCAGACATCCGGGTAAAAGACCTCAGCGACGCCGACGTCCAGAAGTTGCGCGGTGCGGCCGAAACCTTCACCCTCGAAGGTGACCTTCGCCGTCAAGAGGGCATGGCCCTCAAGCGCCTCCAAGACATCGGCTGCGTTCGCGGTCGCCGCCATCGCATGGGTCTGCCCGTGCGTGGCCAGCGCACACGCACCAATGCGCGCACCCGTCGTGGTGCTCGCAAAACCGTGGCCGGCAAGAAGAAGTAAGGCCCCGCCTTCCTTCACCTGCTCCCACCCTGCCGCCAACTGCGCAAGCGACCGGCGTCACCAGGGTGCCCACCGACGTTCCCCTGATCACCTCCTGCACCAGCAGGCCTTTCCGCCATGGCAAAGCCAGCCAAAAAATCCGGCGCCAAGAAAACGAAGCGCAATGTCCCCAACGGCGTTGCTCACATTCAGAGCACCTTCAACAACACGATCGTGTCGATCACTGACACGGCCGGAGAGGTGATCTCTTGGAGTTCGGCCGGCGCCAGCGGCTTCAAAGGAGCCCGTAAAGGCACACCCTTTGCCGCCCAAACCGCAGCTGAAGCAGCCGCCCGACGCGCCCTCGAGCAGGGCATGCGCCAGATCGAAGTCCTGGTAAGGGGTCCTGGTTCAGGCCGCGAAACCGCAATCCGAGCCCTGCAGGTGGCCGGCCTTGAAATCACCCTGATCCGCGACGTGACTCCCCTGCCCCACAACGGTTGCCGTCGCTCCAAGCGCCGTCGCGTCTGAGTCGTCGTTTCGTTCCTGCCCCCTGGGCTTTTTCCAACCTTTCGACCCTTCAGAACGTGTTGCATTACCAAATCGATCGCATTGAGCATCAAGTCGCCGAAGACCGATCCCAGACCGGCACCTTCCTGATCGGCCCGCTCGATCGCGGCCAGGCCACCACGCTTGGCAATGCCCTGCGCCGCGTCCTGATCGGCAGCCTGGAAGGCAGTGCCATTACCGCAGTACGCATTTCCGGAGTCAACCACGAGTACGCCACCGTGCCCGGGGTTCGTGAAGACGTCCTCGACATTCTGCTCAACTGCAAGCAGATCTCCGTTAGCAGTCGCAACCGCGAGCTTGAGATCGGCCGCCTAGTGGTGAACGGCCCCGCGACGGTTACCGCCGCGGATCTGCAGTTCTCATCCCAGGTGCAGGTAATTGATTCAGATCGCCTGATCGCGACCGTGGCTGAAGGCCACAGCCTCGAAATGGAGGTACATGTGGAGCGTGGTGTGGGCTACCGGCCCGTCAATCGCCACAGCGAAGACACCAGCGCCATCGACCTGCTGCAGATCGATGCCGTGTTCAAGCCCGTGCGCCGGGTCAATTACACGGTGGATGAAACCGCCGTTGGCGAAGGTGGATCCGCTCGCGAAAGACTGCGCCTGGAGATCGAAACCAATGGCAGCGTCACACCAGACGACGCCATGGCCCAATCAGCCAACCAGCTGATCGGTCTGTTCCAGCCCCTGGCCAGCTTGACCCTGGTGGAAGAGCCCGGCCTTGAACCCGAGCCCTCCGCCGAGGCCCAAATTCCCCTCGAAGAACTCAACCTCTCCGTGCGGGCCTACAACTGCCTGAAGCGTGCCCAGGTCAACTCCGTGTCCGACCTGATGGGCTTCAGCTATGAAGATCTGCTGGAGATCAAAAACTTCGGCTCCAAATCAGCCGACGAGGTGATCGAAGCGCTGGAGCGCATCGGCATCACCCTGCCCCAGAGCCGCACTAGCGCCTGATCGGCGGCCCCTTTACCGAACAGCCTTCTCACCTGATTCAGCCCAATGAGACACCAGTGCCGAGTCCCCATGTTGGGACGTCCTGCCGACCAACGCAAAGCCATGCTGCGGGGTCTCACCACCCAGCTGATCCGCGAAGGTCGGGTTACCACCACCAAAGCCCGTGCCAAGGCTTTGCGCGATGAAGCTGAGCGCATGATCAGCCTGGCCAAGGACGGCAGCCTGTCTGCCCGTCGCCGCGCCATCGGCTACATCTATGACAAGCAGTTGGTTCATGCCCTGTTTGACAAAGCTCAAGACCGCTATGGCGAGCGCCAAGGTGGCTACACCCGCATCATCCGCACCGTTCCCCGCCGCGGCGATAACGCCGAGATGGCCATTATCGAACTGGTCTAAACCTCTCCCCGTCTGGAGAGATCCCAAACTGCCGCGGTGGCGTAAGCCCACCGCGGTTTTTTAATGGCTGCATGGTGCCCGTGCTGACCCCCGCCCCCGCCCTGCGCCGCATCGCTCTTTGCCTGCAATACGACGGCTCCGCCTACTGCGGCTGGCAGCGGCAACGCAATGCCCACAGCGTGCAGCAGACCCTGGAGCAAGCGATAGCTGGGCTTGACCCCCAGGGACCCAATCGCACCATGGCTGCTGGCCGCACCGATACGGGCGTGCATGCTGCCGCCCAGGTGGCACACTTCGAAGCCGCTGGGCCAATTCCGCCGGAGCGCTGGGCCAAGGCCCTTAATGGTCGGCTACCGGCCACGATCCGCATCCGGGCGGCTGTTGAGGTTGAGCCCAGCTGGCACGCCCGCTTCAGCGCTAGTTACCGGCGTTATCGCTACACGATCTACAACGCCCGCACCCCAAACCTGTTCCTGGCCCCCTGGAGCTGGCACCGCTATCAGCGCCGGCTCGATGAACAAGCCATGGGCCAGGCCCTGGAGGCCATGCTCGGCGAACACGACTTTTCTGCCTTTCAACGAGCCGGCAGCCGCCGCGCCCACGGCCGCACCACCCTTCAGGAGGTGCGTATGGAGCGCCAGGGTGACCTGATCAGCGTCGAGTTGCAAGCCAGCGGTTTTCTTTACGGCATGGTGCGTCTGGTGCTGAGCCAACTCGTGGCGGTTGGCGAGGGGCGACTCAGCGGCACCGACTTCGAGCGCCGCTGGCGCGAGTGCCAGCGCCTAGAAGTGAAAGAGGCAGCACCACCTCAGGGCCTCTGCCTGCTGCGGGTGGGCTACCCAAAACCAATATTCCCCCAAGCCGCCTGGTATGATTGCCAACCGCGGTATCAGCTCGAGATTTCCGATTCTCCGGATCTCCAGCCTGGTTCAGCCCAGCCTTTCGTCAGTTCAGCGCAGCTACCTCCTGGGGGCGCGCCGACCAGGAGGTAAGGTCACTGAATCCGGGCGTTGGGTTTCCAACGACCAGCTGTCCTGCCCCACTTCCGGCCTGCCGGTGCCTGATCAGGCGAAATGAACAAGACCCCCCTGCCCTCCATTGATTCCCTCGACCGCCAGTGGTATCTGGTGGACGCAGAGAATCAGACCCTCGGTCGCCTGGCGAGCGAAGTGGCCCAAGTGCTGCGCGGCAAGAACAAGCCCTGCTACACCCCCCACCTCGACACCGGCGACTTCGTCATCGTCATCAACGCCGACAAGGTGAAGGTGAGTGGTAACAAGTCGACCCAGAAGATTTACCGCCGCCACTCCGGCCGGCCCGGTGGCATGAAGACCGAGACCTTCGCCCACCTGCAAGCCCGGATTCCTGAGCGGATCGTGGAGAAAGCCATCAAAGGCATGCTTCCCCACAACGCCCTGGGCCGTCAGCTGTTCCGCAAGCTGAAGGTTTACAAGGGTACTGAGCATCCCCACGCTGCCCAACAACCCCAAGCCCTAGCCCTCGATCCCGCCACTGCCGCCCAATGAGTACTAACAAAGTCGTCTTCTGGGGTACGGGTCGTCGGAAGACGGCAGTTGCCCGAGTGCGTGTGGTTCCCGGGACCGGCACCGTAACCATCAATGGTCGCCCTGGCGACAATTACCTCAACTACAACCCCGTTTATCTCGCAGCGGTCAAAGCTCCTCTGCAGACTCTCGGTTTGGGAACTGACTATGACCTGCTGGTGAATGTGCGTGGTGGTGGGCTTACCGGCCAAGCCGACGCCATTAAGCAGGGTGCTGCTCGTGCCCTATGTGATTTGTCCCCGGACAACCGCAAGCCCCTTAAAACCGAAGGCCACCTCAGCCGCGACCCTCGCGCCAAGGAGCGTCGCAAGTACGGCCTGAAGAAAGCCCGTAAGGCCCCTCAGTTCTCCAAGCGCTGATTTCTTCTCCCCGCCATCAGCCCCTTTCCCGTCATGCCCAAGGCCGAAATTCATCCCACCTGGTATCCCGATGCCAAGGTGATTTGCAACGGAGAGGTGGTTATGACCACCGGCTCCACCTCCCCCGAACTCCACGTTGATGTGTGGAGTGGCAACCACCCCTTCTATACCGGCACCCAAAAGATCCTCGACACCGAGGGCCGAGTAGACCGCTTCATGCGCAAGTACGGCATGGGTGGAGCCGATTCACTCTCCAACGCCGCTGCCAAGCAGGAGCCCCAGGTTGAGGCTTCGGCCGAAGCTGCAAGCCAAGGTGAGACCGAGGCCCCCGCTGTGGCCGAAGCCTGATCTCTGCAGACCTGGTTGAACCCCCCAGCCGGGTGCTTACGGGCACCCGGCTTTGTGTTGTCTGGTGCCCATGCGGGCTCCACCTACCTCGCTGATGGATCCTTCCCTGCTGCATGAGCGCCTGGAGACGGCCCGCCGCACCTTCGAGACCCTGGAACGCCAGCTGGCAGATCCAGCCGTGGCGGCTAATCCCAGCCAGATGCAGGCCATCGCCCGCGAGAGAGCTCGCCTGGAGCCCTTGGTGCAGGACCACCTGAGCCTGCAGAAACTGCAGCAGGAAGAGCGCGAAGCTCGCGCCCTGCTGAAAGAACATCGGGGCGACCTCGCCATGGAGGAACTGGTAACCGAGGAGCTGGCAACCCTGGCCGAAGCCACGGCCAGCCTGCTCGACAAGCTCACGGTGGCCCTGCTGCCCCGAGACCCCCGCGATGAGCGCAGCGTGATGTTGGAGATCCGCGCCGGCGCCGGTGGCGATGAAGCGGCTATCTGGGCCGGCGATCTAGCCCGCATGTATGAGCGCTATGCCCAAGGGGTGGGCTGGCGGGTAGAACCGGTGAGCGCCTCTGAAGCCGAGCTCGGGGGCTACAAAGAACTAATCCTCGCCATCAAAGGCGAAGGGGTTTTCAGCCAGCTGAAGTTCGAGGCTGGCGTGCATCGGGTGCAACGGGTGCCGGCCACCGAGTCCCAGGGCCGGGTGCACACCTCAACCGCCACGGTCGCCGTGATGCCGGAGGCCGATCCCGTGGAGGTCCAGATCGAACCCGGCGACATCGAAATCAGTACCGCCCGCTCCGGTGGCGCCGGCGGCCAAAACGTCAACAAAGTGGAAACGGCCGTAGACCTGCTGCACAAGCCCACCGGCATTCGGGTGTTCTGCACCCAGCAGCGCTCCCAGCTGCAGAACCGCGAGCGCGCCATGGAAATCCTGCGGGCCAAGCTCTATGAGCGCCAGCTGGCAGAAGCCAACGCCCAGGAGCGCTCCACCAGGCTGGCCCAGGTAGGCAGCGGCGACCGCAGCGAGAAAATCCGCACCTACAACTTCAAGGACAACCGCACCACCGACCACCGCCTAGGCCGCAATTTCGCGCTTGAGCCGGTGCTCAACGGCCAGCTCCACGACCTGATCAGTGCCTCAATCGCCGCCGATCAGAGCCGCCAGCTCGAGGAGCTGGCCCAACAGGTAGCCAGCTGAGGGTTCTCAGGACCCAATCACATATTTGGCCCACTCGCCATGCTGACCAGCGGAGATCTGGCGACTGGCTTCAAAGCTGAAACCGCTCAAAGGGCGATGGGGTGGGCGCAGCAGGGGCATGGCCGCCTCCCGCGGGGTGCGGTTGCCCTTGCGGACATTGCAGGGCAGACAGGCTGTGGTGACGTTTTCCCAGGTGTCAAGACCACCGCGGCTGCGGGGCACCACATGGTCGACAGAGAGCTGTTCAGCGCTAGCCCCGCAGTACTGGCAGCGATGGCCATCGCGGTGAAACAGGTTGCGGCGGGTCAGGGGCAACGGCTTGTAGGGCACCCGCACGAAATGACGCAGGCGTATCACTGTGGGTAGCAGGGTGTCCTGGCGAATCCTGCGGGCCGGGTCATGCTCAAGACCCTCCGCCTTCCCCTTCAGCACCATCACCACCGCACGACGCCAGGTGGTGATGTTGAGGGGCTCGTAGGACGCGTTTAGAACGAGAACGTGGCCCATGCCAGCACCCGTGATAGGCGGCATGCTAGTGGCATTCTTCGCTGTTATCCGTGACCCAGGCGACCGAGACCAGCTGGAGTGCCCCGGCCCATGAGCCGACCCTGGCTCGGCAACGGGCCTGGGTAGAGGTGAACACCGCCGCCATCAGTGCCAACGCCCGCAGCCTTAAACGCTGCATAGGCGCCGACACTGAACTGATGGCTGTGGTCAAGGCCGACGGCTATGGCCATGGATCGATCCCCGTGGCCCGGGCCGCCCTCGCTGGTGGAGCCAGTCAGTGCGGTGTCGCCACCCTGTCCGAAGGCATCGAGCTGCGCAGGGCCGGCATCGAAGCGCCAATCCTGGTGCTCGGCAACCTCACCCAGGTAGAGGAGCTGCGCAGCTGTCTGCACTGGCAGCTCATGCCCACCATCAGCGGCATGCGCGAAGCCCTGCTCTGCCAAAACCTCGCCAGCGGCCACGGCCGCCCGATGGCCCTGCAGCTCAAACTCGACACTGGCATGGCTCGGCTAGGGGCCGATTGGCAGGAGGGCCCCAGACTCGTGGCCGCGATCACGGAACTGGAAGCCGTGCAATTGGCCGGCCTCTATTCGCACCTCGCCAGTGCCGATGCGTCAGCAGACGCCGATGACGGGCTCACCGATCAACAGCAGCGGCTATTCGAGACGGTGCTGCAGGCCCTTCATGACCAGCGCCTGCAGGCTGGTATCCGCCACCTAGCCAACTCGGCTGGCACCCTGCGCAGCCCAGGACTGCACTACGACCTGGTGCGCGTCGGCCTGGCGCTATACGGCCACAGCCCGGCGCCTCACCTCTCCTCTGGGGCACCGCTACAGGGAGCGATGACCCTGCACGCCCGCGTCAGCCTGATTCGGGAGGTGGGCAGCGGGGTGGGGGTTAGCTACGGCCATCGCTTCCGCACCAGCCGCCCCAGCCGTCTGGCCGTTGTTGGCATTGGCTACGCCGATGGCGTGCCCCGCCAGCTCTCAAACCAGCTGGAAGTGCTGTTTGCAGGCCAACGTCTGCCCCAAGTGGGAGCCATCACCATGGACCAACTGGTGCTCGATGCCACCGACTGCCCGGGACTGGAGGTGGGGTCGGTGGTGACCCTGCTGGGCCAGGAGGGAAGCGAACAAATCACCCCCACCGACTGGAGCGATCGCTGCCAGACCATCCCCTGGGAAATCCTCTGCGGCTTTAAGCACCGCCTGCCGCGACTCACCGCCGCCCAGGCCGCCTGGGAGGGCCCAGGCGATAGGGCTCACTGATAAAGTCATCGAGCCCCTGGAGAGGTGGCTGAGTGGTTGAAAGCGGCTCCCTGCTAAGGAGTTACAGGAGGCAACTCTTGTCGAGGGTTCGAATCCCTCCCTCTCCGTTGTTAAGCCCCGATGCTTACTGAAGGCTGGCTGCGGCCAGCCGGCTAGCTATTTCGGGTAGGAGTTTGGGATCCTTAGCGCAGGCCTGGCCTTCGGAAAAAATCACCAGCAGGAAGGGCCCCGCTTTTGGCATTGAGCCCTCAGCTGGCAGCTCCACGTAGGCAGCATCGTGCCGGGCCTGGCTCATCCAGCCCGCCTTGCTCCAGAGGCGAGAGCCCAGAGGCAAACCCTCACCAATGAAGCCATCCACCTGGTTTTCTGGATCCGCAAGCCTCAGTGCCGGATCCAGGCTGCGAGCCAGCAAGCAAGCCATACGGGCACAGGCTGGTGGCGACACCAGGGCCGACGCCAGCACGGCCTGCAAAAGACGGGCTACCGCGTCAGTGCTGAGGCGATTGCGGTTTTCAAGCTCGGTGCCGTAAAAGTCCCGCTCTCGTCCGTAGGGCCCTTCTCCCCAGGTTTTCTGGCAAGCATTGCAGCCCTGCAGCTCCGGCCAGCCAAGCTCGCTCAGCCAACGATTCACAAGCTGACGCTGCTCCACCCAGTGGGCCATGCGCTCGGGGGGCAGAGAGGGGCCGCTGGTGGTGCCACTCAGCAAATCCACTACTAAAGAGGTGGCGTCGTTGCTGGAGTCGCGAATCATGTCTGAGAGAGCACGCCGCAGCTCGGGCGTATCCGCAAGCAAATCAGCCTGACGCCAGGCCTCAGCCGCCACCATGTACACCAGCTTCACCACGCTGGCTGGGTAGCGGGGCCGATCCCCAGCCCAGCTAGCCCCCTGCGCCGGCTGGGCCCAGAACTGATCGGGATCGAGATCGGCTGCTCGGCCAAGCAAGGGCTGGTCGTAGCGGAGCCAGGTAATGGAAAGGTGCTGGGCCAAACCAGGCCGCCCCTCCAGCTCTAAAGCCCGCACCAGATCGGCCAGGATCTGAGCCATGGCTGGTTCGGGGCTGTAAAAAGCCATCACCGCCGGCCAACGTATTGGCGAGATTAGCTGTGCTGACAGTGGACACAATCAACCCAGCCCGGCTGGCTGCCGGCACCCCAGCCGCGCCGGAATGGCTCCTCGCCGGCACGAACTGGCAGCTCACTGGCAGCGTCGACCTCTACAGCCAGGCCCGCGGTGAGGGGCTAGCCAGCCAGGCCTGGCCGAGCCGCCACCTGAAAATCCTGACCAGCCCTGCAGCTTCAGGGCCAGGAATGCGCCTGCGGGTACGACTGCTCGACGATGGCTACCCAGGCTGGCTTGAGCCCAATGCCCTGCTGGGGCGAGCAGTGGCCTGCTCCCCGCCCCAGCCCCAACTCCTGCAGCGCTGCAGCATTGCCCGCAGGCTGGAGCAGGTGCTGAGCTTCGCTCAGGCAGCCCAGCGCCTAGCCAACACCTACCTATGGGGCGGCAGCTTGGGCCCCAACTACGACTGCTCTGGGCTAGTGCAGCGGGCCTATGCCAGCGCCGGCATCTGGATTCCGCGCGATGCCTACCTGCAGGAGCGTTTCTGTCAGCCGGTGGCGGTGCAACCGAGCCAGGTGCAGTTGCTGGAGCCAGGCGACCTGATCTTTTTTGGCACACCCCAGCGCTGCAGCCACGTGGGACTGCACCTAGGTGGCGGCCACTATCTACATAGCTCCGGCGTCGCCCACGGCCGCAACGGCATTGGCCTCGACGACCTAGCGCCCCACAACCCCGATCCGGTGGCGCGCCACTACAGGCTGGAACTGCGGGGAGCGGGGCGGGTCATGCACAGCCATGACGGCAGTCCCCTACCCACCTAGGGTCAACGCCAGGGCGAGTAAGGAAATGCAGCAAACGGGGATAGGACAGCCCGACCTTTCCATCGTGGTGCCCCTCTACAACGAGGAGGAGAGCCTGCCCCAGTTGGTGGAGCAGTTGCTGGCGGCACTGCGACCGCTGCAGCTGGCCTTTGAGTTGGTGCTGGTAGACGACGGGTCCAAGGACGGCACAGCGAAGCTGCTCAGCCAGCTGGCCGCCACGGTTCCGGAGCTGGTGGCCGTGCTGCTGCGCCGCAACTACGGCCAGACGGCGGCCATGGCGGCCGGTTTTGACGCCAGCGGCGGGGCGGTGATCGTGACCCTCGATGGCGATCTGCAGAACGACCCAGCCGATATCCCCCTACTCCTGGCCGAGCTCGAGCAAGGCTTCGACCTTGTAAGCGGCTGGCGTCACCAGCGCCAGGATGCGGCCATGCAACGGCTGCTGCCCAGCCGCATCGCCAACAGCCTGATCACCCAGGTCACTGGGGTGCGCCTCCACGACTACGGCTGCTCCCTCAAGGCTTATCGGCGCGAGGTAGTGAGTGACCTCAACCTCTACGGCGAACTACACCGCTTCCTACCTGCCCTGGCCTTCATCGAAGGTGCCCGGATCAGCGAGGTGAAGGTGAACCACCATCCCCGTCGTTTTGGGGAGAGCAAGTACGGGCTCGACCGCACTTTTCGCGTGCTGATGGACCTGCTGACGGTCTGGTTCATGAAACGCTTTGTAACCAGGCCGATGCATGTCTTCGGCTTCGGCGGCCTGGCCGCCATGGGCGCAGGCCTGCTGATCGGACTCTGGCTGCTGGGCGAAAAACTACTGCTTGGTGCCGACATCGGCGATCGCCCCCTGCTGATGATGGCCCTACTGAGTTTTCTCACCGGGGTGCAGCTCTTCTGCTTTGGCCTGCTGGCCGAACTGCAGATGCGCACGTACCACGAAAGCCAGGGGCGGCCTATCTATCGGGTGCGCGCCACCTTGCGGGGAAGCGACACATGAAGGAAGTTAAGAGGTGCTGGGATTGAATTTTTATGTCGCCCTAGCCAGCCCCTAAGGCTGCATCGAGTGGCCTCCGTACAGTATTGATGGTTGCTATTGGCCCGCGCCATGACTGGAGTATTTGCTGCCGCTTGGTTGCCCTCGGTGTTAGTCCCACTTGTTGGAATCCTTGGCCCAGCCGTAGCCATGGCCCTGCTTTTCAACGTGATCGAAGCCCGCGACTGAGCCCGACCCAAGCCGTCGCTCAGCCTCACCGCCTATCCCCGCCACCATGACCGTGACCCCCGTGGCCGACCCCTGCGTCGGCAATCTGGCAACCCCCGTCAACAGCAGCTATTTCAGCAGGGCCTTCATAAATGCCCTGCCCGCCTACCGCCCTTCCCTATCCCCAAACCGTCGTGGTTTGGAAGTGGGCATGGCCCACGGCTTCTTTCTCTACGGACCCTTCGCAGTCTGTGGGCCCCTGCGGCTCACCGAGTACGCCAGCACCGCTGGATTACTCGCCAGCATTGGGCTGGTATCGATCTTGACCGTATGTCTCTCGATCTACGGCACCGCTGGCAACGGACCCAACATCCAGCCGGCTGACGCCACCATCGACAACCCTCCCGCAGACCTGTTCACCAAGGCTGGCTGGGCAGAATTTGCCAGTGGTTTCTGGCTGGGTGGCTGCGGTGGCGCCGCCTTTGCCTGGTTCCTGGCTGGCACAGCGATCGTTTCACCGCTTGTCAACATCGCTGGCGGCGTTTGGAGCGTCAACTGAATCTCGAGCGACACTGAGACCCCTAAAAGCCCCGCCTAGGCGGGGCTTTTTTATTGAACTTGTATTGGATACGCCACGATCAAAAGTGACTGAAGGGGCAGCGCAACGGCGAATAACCGCAGCGGCGAACGAGCCCAATACACAGAAGACGATGAGCCTCAGTGCACAGACCAAACGCTTGTGCAGCACAGCTACCAAAAAGTCTCCACGTAGCCGGCAGCCAACAAAAAACCCCAGCCTGCGCCGGGGTTAATTCGTCCCTCGAGGGAACAAGCAGGCCGCGGTTAGCCGAACTTGCCCGAGGTAGAAGCAATCAGGAAGGCTGCATACGTGAGTATGTAGCCGATCGTGAAGTGAGCAAGACCCACCACACGAGCCTGGACGATCGAAAGAGCGACAGGCTTATCGCGCCAGCCAACGAGGTTGGCGAGCGGGGTGCGCTGATGCGCCCAGACGATGGTCTCAATCAGTTCCTGCCAGTAGCCGCGCCAGGAGATCAGGAACATGAAACCGGTGGCCCAAACCAGGTGACCGAACAGGAACATCCAGGACCAGACGGCCAGGTTGTTGCTGCCAAACGGGTTGTAACCGTTGATCAGCTGAGAGGAGTTGAGCCAAAGGTAGTCGCGGAACCAGCCCATTAAATAGGTGCTGGATTCGTTGAACTGAGCCACGTTGCCCTGCCAAATGGCGAGGTGCTTCCAATGCCAGTAGAAGGTAACCCAACCAACGGTATTCAAAGCCCAGAAGACACTCAGATAGAAAGAGTCCCAGGCACTAATGTCGCAGGTACCACCACGGCCAGGGCCGTCGCAGGGGAACGAATAGCCGAAGTCCTTTTTATCGGGCATCAGCTTGGAACCCCGAGCATCAAGGGCACCTTTCACCAGGATCAGAGTCGTGGTGTGCAGTCCGAGGGCAATAGCGTGGTGAACAAGGAAGTCACCAGGACCAATCTGCAGGAACAGATCATTGCCGCCGTTGATTGCATCTATCCAACCAGGCAGATAAACAGCACTAGCGGTACTAGCCGCTGAAGCTGAATTAGAAAGCAGCACATCCATGCCGTACATCGCCTTGCCGGAAGCGGCCTGGACGAATTGGGCAAAGACGGGCTCCACCAAGATCTGCTTCTCAGGAGTACCAAAGGCCACCACCACGTCGTTATGAACGTAGAGACCAAGGGTGTGGAATCCGAGGAACAGGGAGACCCAGCTCAGGTGGCTGATGATGGCTTCCTTGTGCTCAAGCACACGGGCCAACACGTTGTCCTTGTTGGCTTCCGGGTCGTAGTCACGGATTAAGAAGATCGCACCGTGAGCGAAAGCACCGCACATCAGGAAGATGGCGATGTACTGGTGGTGGGTATAAAGCGCTGCCTGCGTTGTGTAGTCCTTAGCGATAAACGCATAGGACGGCATCGCATACATGTGCTGAGCCACCAGACTGGTTACCACACCCAAAGACGCCAACGCCAGAGCGAGCTGGAAGTGGAGCGAATTGTTGATCGTGTCGTAGAGACCCTTGTGGCCAGCCCCGAGGTCACCAGGAGTGCCTTTGGGCGGGTTGTGGGCATCCAGAATCTCGCGAATCGAGTGGCCGATACCGAAGTTGGTCCGGTACATGTGGCCAGCGATCACAAAGATGCAACCGATCGCTAGATGGTGGTGGGCGATGTCCGTGAGCCACAGGGCTTCCGTTTGGGGGTGGAAGCCACCCAGGAAGGTGAGGATCGCGGTGCCAGAACCCTCAGCAGTTCCGAACTGCTGATAAACGGTGTCTGGATTTTGGGCGTAAACGCCCCAGTTGCCGGTGAAGAACGGAGCCAAACCAGCGGGGTGAGGCAGCACGGAGAGGAAGTTGTCCCACCCAACATGCTGACCACGGGCCTCAGGGATAGCCACGTGAACCAGGTGACCGGTCCAAGCGATGGAACTAAAGCCAAACAGAACCGCCAGGTGGTGGTTTAGGCGGGATTCAGCATTCTTGAACCAGGCCAAGGATGGCCGAAACTTGGGCTGAAGGTGGAGCCAGCCTGCAAACAGGGCCCAAGCCGACAGGATCATCATGAAGATGGAACCCTGATAAAGCTCAGCGTTGGTGGTCATACCGATCGTGTACCACCAGTGGTACAGACCCGAATAAGCAATGTTTACAGGGGAGGAAGCGCCAGCCTGAGTGAAGGCGGCGATTGCCCCTTGGCCGAAGTGGGGATCCCAGATCGCATGAGCGATGGGACGGACATGCAGAGGATCGGCGACCCACTGCTCAAAGTTGCCCTGCCAGGCGATATGGAACAGGTTGCCCGAAACCCAGAGGCCAATGATGGCCAGGTGACCGAAGTGGGTTGAGAACAGCTTTTGGTAAAGCCGCTCCTCGGTCATGCCGTCGTGGCTCTCGAAATCGTGAGCCGTGGCAATGCCGTACCAAATCCGGCGGGTTGTCGGGTCCTGTGCCAGACCCTGGCTGAACGAAGGAAATTTCGTTGCCATTGGGAGAGGTCAGAAAAGGTCAGCCGACCGCGACGATGCGGGCCAGGAAAAATGCCCAGGTTGTTGCAATACCGCCCAACAAATAGTGAGCGACACCGACAGCACGACCCTGGGTGATCGAGAGAGCCCGCGGCTGGATAGCCGGAGCAACCCTCAGCTTGTTGTGAGCCCAAACGATGGACTCAATCAGCTCCTGCCAATAGCCGCGGCCACTGAACAGGAACATCAG
Organism: Cyanobium sp. NIVA-CYA 375; assembly: GCF_056108345.1. Lineage (NCBI taxonomy): Bacteria > Bacillati > Cyanobacteriota > Cyanophyceae > Synechococcales > Prochlorococcaceae > Cyanobium > Cyanobium sp. NIVA-CYA 375. Next base: position 66,599 of record NZ_JBSYHW010000004.1, read on the forward strand.
GCTGAAGGCCCAGATGAAGTGGGCACCCAGGAACATCAGGCCATAGGCACTGGAACTGGAGCCGTAGCTGTTGATCACCTGGGCTGCCTGGGCCCAGAGGAAGTCGCGCAACCAGCCGTTGATGGTGATGGCGCTCTGGGCGAAGTTGCCGTTGGTGATGTGCTGGACGCTGCCATCAGCGTTGACGGTGCCCCACACGTCGCTCTGCATCTTCCAGGAGAAGTGGAAAATGACAATCGACAGGGAGTTGTACATCCAGAACAGGCCAAGGAACACATGGTCCCAAGCCGACACCTGGCAGGTACCGCCACGGCCAGGGCCGTCGCAGGGGAAGCGGAAGCCCAGATTCGCCTTGTCAGGAACTAGGCGGGAGCTGCGGGCATACAACACACCCTTCAGCAGGATCAGCACGGTTACGTGGATCGTGAAGGCATGGATGTGGTGAACCATGAAGTCGGCCGTTCCTAGGGGGATCGGTCCGATCGCCACCTTGCCACCAACTGCAACAACAGCGCCGTTGAACACTTCGCTCACACCCGCAAGGGCGTTGGGCGCGGTGCTACCAGCAGCAGCAGCGTGCAGACCCTGAATCCACTGCGCGAAGACAGGCTTGAGGGCAATGGCGGAATCGCTGAACATGTCTTGGGGACGCCCCAAGGCACGCATCGTGTCGTTGTGGATATAAAGGCCAAAACTATGGAAGCCGAGCCAGATGCACACCCAGTTGAGGTGGCTGATCAGGGCATCACGGGCCTTGAGCACACGATCCAGCACGTTATCGACGTGCTTGGCAGGGTCGTAATCGCGAATCATCGCGATAGCGGCATGCGCACCAGCACCAACAACCAAGAAACCACCGATCCACATGTGATGGGTGAATATCGACAGCTGGGTGGGGTAATCAATCCCGATGTAGGGATAGGGAGGCATCGCATACATATGCTGGGCCACGATGATGCTCAGAGAGCCGAGCATCGCCAGGTTCACAGCCAATTGGGCGTGCCAGCTGGTGGTCATGAACTCGAAGAGTCCGTCATGACCATTGGGAGCGGGAAACAGCAGGGGATCTCCCTTCTGGCCCTGGAGAATCTCCTTAATGCTGTGACCGATGCCCCAGTTGGTGCGATACATATGGCCGGCCACAATGAACAGCACCGCGATCGCCAAGTGGTGATGCGCGATGTCGGTCATCCAGAGGCTGCCGGTCACAGGATTCAATCCACCTTTAAAGGTGAGGAAATCGCTGTAAGCAGCCCAGTTACCCGTGAAGAAGGCTGAGACGCCAGCCCCGAAACCGGGGAATATCTGGGCGATCAAGTCCTGATTCAGGAACTCGTGGGGCAGGGGAATGTCGGCATAAGTGGCAATGATCTTGCCATTGAGCGCCAGCGGCTGGCCGGCGTCGATGGCCTCCATCAGCGCAGAGGTAGGCAGGGACACATGCAACAGGTGTCCTGTCCAAGAGAGGGATCCCAGGCCGAGCAGGCCAGCCAGATGGTGGTTGAGCATCGACTCAACGTTCTGGAACCACTCGAGCTTTGGAGCTGCCTTGTGGTAATGGAAGACACCGGCATTGAGCATCAAGCCGGCCATCACCAACGCACCGATGGCCAAGGCCATCAGCTGGGTTTCATTGGTGATTCCCCAAGCCCTCCATACATGGAAAAGGCCGGAGGTGATCTGAATGCCGTGGAAGCCGGCACCCATGTCTCCATTGAGAATTTCCTGGCCGAAAATGGGCCACACCACCTGCGCCGAAGGCTTGACGTGCAGGGGGTCTGTCAACCAACCGGTGTAGTTGGAGAAGCGCGCTCCGTGGAAGAAGGCGCCACTTAGCCAGATGAAGATGACGGCCAAATGGCCGAAGTGGGCCGAAAAGATCTTGCGAGAGACCTCTTCTAGATCACTCGTGTGACTGTCGAAATCGTGAGCATTGGCGTGGAGGTTCCAAACCCATGTGGTGGTTTTGGGACCTTTGGCAAGGCTGCGATCGAAATGGCCGGGCTTGCCGAACAGTTCGAAGGTGGCCGGAACTGGGTTCCGGTCGACCATGGCCTTCGCCTTTTCCCCACGCTCTGGTGGGCTGATGGTCATCGAGACGTTCCTCGAGGGACGGGATCGAGGTGGTGGGTCCACCCCTGCAGCAGACCGGAGGGACTGCCGTTGGGCCCCATGAACGGCCGGCGGCCGAAGCCTCCGGGCAGTCATGGGCACCAACCGGGAAGGGGGCCGCGAAAACGCGAAACCTCTTGCCACAGCTGGAGCTTTGGGCCCCAAATAGGGGACCGCTGGCCGAAGTATAGGGGTCGTTTACAAGAGGTTTTGGCTTGCAGTTACAAAGGTTCAATCCCGGCGTTTCCCAGGCCAGCACAGGGCTTTACAGAACAGAAAGAATCATCAACTTCAGCCATCTTGCAGGCGGTTTTTTATTACTTAGAGGCAGTCAAAAACGGCTATCTCCCACAGCTGTTTTCCCTGGGTGGCACCAGCCAGCAGAATGCGACAACTATCGGCTGAGCAACCCAGCGTGGGCGCAGGCAGCGCAACCCATCCAGCTATCCCATGTCGCCCCGTCAGATGGCGGCAGCGACTGCTGACAATCCTGCTAGCGGCGGTGTTACTGCTGCCAGCTGGCTGCAATCGCGCAGCGGCCAGCCGCAGCAGCGGTCCAGACCCAGCGCCTCTTCCCCCTCAAGCGCCCAGTGGCCGCTTGCAGGAAGTCGCGCCACCTGCCGCCGTACAACAAGTTCAAGCGGCCCTGGCCGAACGCCAGCCCCAGGTATCGATCCAAGTGCCGCGGGATGGCAGTGAGCTGCCTAGTGGCCCGATCAAGTTGCAAATGCAGGTTCGTGATTGGCCTTTAGTTGATGCGGGACCCCTCGGGCTGGGGCCCCACCTGGTGGTGCAAGTAGATGACCTACCTCCCCAACGCCTAACCGCCTCACGCTCTGGGCAAGACCCAACCCGCCTAGAAGCCGAACTGCCGCCCCTGGGTCCAGGCAGCCACCGCCTGACCGCCTACGCGGCCAAACCCTGGGGTGAAGTGGTGAAAAGCCCGGGAGCCTGGGACCAGGTGAGGGTGAACCGGGTGGCCGCCAATCCCCTGGCAACTCCCCAGCTCGGCACGCCCCAGTTGATCGGCGTAAGCCCAGCAGATCTGACCGGTCGTGAACCGGTGCTGCTCGACTGGCTGTTAATAGACGCTCCCCTCCAGGGCCTGCGCGACAACGACGGCAGCTGGCGCCTGCGGGTGACGATCAACGGGGACAGTTTTTTGGTAGATCAGAACTCGCCTCTGTGGCTCAAGGGCTGGCACAGCGGCAGCAACAGCGTGCTGATGGAGCTGGTTGATGGCCGCGGCGCCCCCCTCAACCCCCCCTTCAACACCTTGGTGAGCGAGGTGACAATTAATAGTTCCTCGCCCACGCCCAGTTGGCAGCGGGGGCGTCTGGATGCCAGCGAGTTAGCCCAGCTGCTGGGAGAGGAGCCTGCAACGCCTGCGGCTCCAGGAACAGAACCAGAGGCACAAGTAGCAGCAATAGAAATCAATCCGCCGCCGGCCAGCGAACCCCAATCCCCACTTGAACCGGAGGCTTCGCCGGAACCAGAACCCCTGCCTGTACAAGAACAACTGCCTGAGCTGGAGCCCGCTGTTGAAGCTGAGTCAGCCGAACCTGCGCAGCAAGATGCCCCAGAAGCAGAGACCCCCCCTACTGCGGCCCCCACCGATCGGCTCAGCGTCTCCACCAACCTGGGGGGATCGGCCCGCAGCCAGCTGAATCCAGATGGTTCCCTGCTCAAGCCCAAGCCGCCGGGCCCCCTGGCCGGGCTGCGTCAGAAGCTAGAAACGTGACTTCACCAAACAACCGCCCCGAGCAGGACGCGCCGCGCGCCCGCCGCTGGGGCCTGGGCTTCAGCCCTGCCAGCACCCCGGTGCTGGCAGGGCTCCTTCAGGCCGGCCTGATCGACGCCCGGGTGGGGCCTAATGACCAGCCCGCCGCAGGGGCCTGCTTAGTTGAGCAGTGGTCAACGGCCAGCGGCTTTGTAATCGTTGGTGCCTGTGGCCTGGTGACCAGGCTGATTGCGCCGCTGCTCGGTAATAAAGCGAGCGATCCCGCCGTGGTGGTGGTGGATCCCCAGGGTCGGTTCGCCATTCCCCTGCTAGGGGGGCACGCGGCCGGGGCCGAGCGACTGAGCCACCAGATTGCCGCCTGCCTAGGCGGCCAGGCCGTGCTCACCGGGGCAACGGCTGCAGCAGGCTTACTGAGCCTCGACAGCTTCGGCAAAGACTGGGGTTGGCAGCGGGGAAAGGGCGATTGGAGCGCCCTGATGCGTAAGGCAGCCCATCTGGATCAACCGCTGCGACTGGAAGCTCACCACGGCAGCCGCCGCTGGCTAGAGCTAGAGGCCGCCACCTGCCTAAGAGAGCGCGCTGGTGACACTGGCAGTGGATCTGGCGAGAACCCAGAGGCAGATCTGGTCGTAGATATCCACACCGGCGCTGGCTGCCGCTGGCATCCGCCGAGCCTGTGGCTTGGTATGGGCTGTGAACGCAGCACCAGCCTGAGCCTGCTGGAGCGCTTGCTGGAACAGACCCTGGGCGACCAGCAACTGGCACCTGAATCCGTAGCTGGTTTAGCGAGCATCGACCGCAAGGCCGATGAACCTGCCCTACTTGCTTTAGCAGCTAAACGAGGCTGGCCAGTGCGCTGGTTTGGGGCCGAATCCCTAGCAGCAGTGCCGGTGCCCACCCCATCGGCGGCCGTGGCCCAGGAAATGGGCACCGCCAGCGTGGCCGAGGCCGCAGCCCTGCTAGCAGCTGGCCCAGCAGCCCAATTACTGCAAACCAAGCGCATCGAGCATGCCAACCCAGGCGAGCACGGGGCAGCCACCCTGGCGGTGGCTCTGGCCGAGAGTCAATGGGCGCCCGAGCGGGGCCAGCTGCACCTGGTGGGCAGTGGGCCGGGCAGCCTGGAGCTGCTCACTGCGGATGCGCGCCGCGCCCTGGCGGAAGCCACGGTGTGGGTGGGCTACGGCCTCTACCTCGACCTGCTTGAACCGCTGCGGCGACCTGATCAGCTGCGCTGGAACGGCCAACTCACCGAGGAGCGGGCCCGCTGCGCCCTGGCCCTGGAGCTAGCGAGCCAGGGGCTGAATGTGGCCCTGGTCTCTTCTGGCGACAGCGGCATCTACGCCATGGCCGGCCTAGCCCTAGAGCTGTGGCTGGCCAGCCCAGCCGATGGCCGGCCCAGCTTCAGCGTGCATCCGGGCATCTCGGCCCTGCAACTCGCCGCCGCCAGGGCCGGAGCTCCCTTGATGCACGATTTCTGCACCATCAGCCTCAGCGACCGACTAACCCCTTGGGAAGTGATCGAAAAGCGGCTGCAAGCAGCGGCTGCGGGGGACTTTGTAGTAGCCCTCTACAACCCCCGCTCCTTGGGGCGCGACTGGCAACTGGCCCGAGCCAGGGAGCTGCTGCTGGAGGGCCGGCCGGCCTCCACACCGGTGGCCCTGGCCCGCCAACTGGGGCGAGCCGATGAGGCCGTCAGCCTGCACAGCCTGGGCGCGTTACCGGTGGAGCAAGTGGACATGCTGACCCTAGTGCTGATTGGCAACAGCACCAGCTATGCCAAAGACGGTCGCATGGTGACCCCCAGGGGTTACCCAGGAGCCGAGCTCAGGTGAAAAAAATCGGGATGACAGGATTCGAACCTGCGGCCCCTTCGTCCCGAACGAAGTGCGCTACCAAGCTGCGCCACATCCCGATGAGCCGAGTTTAGGGGATCAACTCGGCTGTAGGCCTTGGCCTGCCGCTGGCTTCCTAAAGTTGGACTTAGCCCTTCTTCTGGCCCCCCGGGGCCCTACTGGCGCCTTGCTCAAACCCGACTGGCTGCGCGTCAAGGCCCCCCAGCGGGAGCGCATCGGTGAGGTGGCAGACCTGCTGCAGGATCTCAAGCTCAACACCGTCTGCCAGGAGGCCAGCTGCCCCAATATCGGCGAGTGCTTTGCCGGCGGCACGGCCACCTTTTTGATCATGGGGCCTGGCTGCACCCGGGCCTGCCCCTACTGCGACATCGACTTCGACAAAAGCGTGCGGGAGCTCGACCCCAGCGAACCTGAGCGACTGGGCGAAGCGGTGGCGCGCCTGGGCCTGAGCCACGTGGTGATCACCTCGGTCAACCGCGACGACCTGGCCGATGGGGGCGCCAGCCAGTTTGTCGCCTGCATTGAGCAGGTCAGAAAGCTATCAGCGCTCACCACGATCGAGCTACTGATCCCCGATTTCTGCGGCAACTGGGACGCCCTGGCCGCCGTAATGGAAGGCGCCCCTGAAGTGCTCAATCACAACATCGAAACGGTGCCCAGGCTCTATAAAAAGGCCCGCCCCCAGGGCCTCTACGAGCGCTCCCTGGAGCTGCTGCAGCGGGTGCGTAGCGGCTGGCCGCGCACCTACACCAAATCCGGCCTGATGACTGGCCTGGGTGAGAGCGACGTTGAGGTGAAAGAGGTAATGGCCGATCTACGCAGCCACCAGGTGGACATCGTCACTATCGGCCAGTACCTCTCCCCAGGCCCAAAGCACCTGCCGGTGGATCGCTTCGTGACCCCGGAACAATTTGCGGCTTTCAAGCAGCACGGTGAGCAGGAGCTCGGCTTCCTGCAGGTGGTGAGCAGCCCGCTCACCCGCAGCAGCTACCACGCCGGCGAGGTGCAGCGGCTGATGCGGGAGTATCCGCGCTAGGCCGCCACGGCCTGCCGTTCCGCCAGACCCACGCTGGCCTTCTCGCTGGGGGGCACCAGTAGTTTGAAGCGTCCCTTCCAGGTGGGCCAATCCGCCAAGATCTCAGCTGCCTTGGCGCTGCCGGTGGCTTCGACGTGGGCCTGCAGCAAGGGCTTGAGCAGGACTTCCTGCTCAGGAGTAGTGAGCTCACAAATGGCCACGATCTCAGGGTTAACCCGCTCAGCCAGGCCACCACTCTCATCGAGGATGAAGGCCACACCACCGGTCATACCGGCGGCCACGTTGCGGCCGGTGCTGCCCAGCACCACTACCACGCCACCGGTCATGTATTCGCAGCAGTGATCGCCGGCGCCCTCCACCACGGTTTTGGCCCCGCTATTGCGCACGCCAAAGCGCTCACCGGCGCGGCCTAGGGCAAACAGCTCTCCACCTGTGGCGCCATAGAGACAGGTGTTGCCCAGGATCACCTGGTTGCCAGGGTCGTTGACGCCGGCGGGGGGCACCACGCTGAGGCGTCCACCATTGAGGCCCTTGCCCACATAGTCGTTGGCTTCTCCCACTAGGCGCACGTTCATGCCCTGAAGCACGAAGGCCCCGAAGCTCTGACCAGCTGCCCCTAGGTAGGTGAGATCCAGTTGGCCCTGGAAGCCGGTGTTGCCGTGGCGCGCCGCAATCTCACCGGAGAGGCGGGCGCCCACGCTGCGATCTGTGTTGACGATCGTCAGGGTGCGGGCCACGCGGCCGTGGCCCTCGATAGCCGCCATCACCTCGGCATCGGCCAGCAGCTGATCTTCCAGGATTTGTCCATTGCCATGGGCCTGGGCGTCGTGCTGAAGCCAGCTGCGATCAGCAGCAGCGGGGATCGGGTCAATCAGGCAGGAGAGATCAAGGGCGCTGGTTTTGGCGAGAGCCACGGCCCGGGGCTGCAGCAATTCACTGCGGCCGATCAGCTCTTCGAGGCGGGCCACGCCAAGCACGCTCAGCAGCTGACGCACCTCCTCGGCCACGAACAGGAAGAAATTCACCACGTGCTCGGGCACGCCGGGGAAGCGCTTGCGAAGGTTTTCCTTCTGGGTGGCCACCCCCACCGGGCAATTGTTGGTGTGGCAGACGCGGGCCATGATGCAGCCCTCGGCGATCATCGCCACCGAGCCGAAGCCGTATTCCTCGGCGCCCAGCAAGGCAGCGATGATCACGTCCCAGCCGGTTTTGAGGCCGCCATCGGCCCGCAGCAGCACCCGATCTCGCAGACCGTTCTCTAGCAGCGACCGGTGCACCTCGGTGAGGCCTAGCTCCCAGGGACTGCCGGCATGTTTGATCGAACTCAGCGGTGAAGCGCCCGTGCCGCCGTCGTGGCCGGAGATCTGAATCACATCGGCGTTGGCCTTGGCCACCCCCGCGGCGATCGTGCCGATGCCGATCTCGGCCACCAGCTTCACGCTCACCTTGGCGGCGGGATGCACCTGGTGCAGATCGTGGATTAGCTGGGCCAGATCCTCAATTGAATAGATGTCGTGATGGGGAGGCGGCGAAATCAGCGCCACACCGGCCTTGCTGTTGCGCAGCCAGGCGATGTAAGGATCCACCTTGGGGCCGGGCAGCTGTCCGCCCTCGCCCGGCTTGGCCCCCTGGGCCACCTTGATCTCCAGCTGACGGCCACTGCGCAGATATTCGGGCGTAACACCGAAACGCCCTGAGGCGATCTGCTTGATGGCGGAGCAGGCGGTATCTCCGTTGCGCAGGCCATTGAGACTGGGCAGGGTCGGCGAATGACCGCCGCCGTCCACATCGGTGAGCAGCCCGAAGCGGGCCGGATCCTCGCCGCCCTCACCGCTGTTGCTCTTGCCGCCGATACGGTTCATGGCGATGGCCAGCACTTCGTGGGCCTCGCGGGAGAGGGCCCCCAGGCTCATGCCACCAGTACAAAAGCGGCTGCAGATGCTCTCCACGCTCTCCACCTGCTCGATCGGCAGCGGGGCGGGAGCGGGTTTGAGCTCCAGCAGGTCCCGCAGGGCCGTTACCGGCCGGTTCTCCAGCAAGGTTTTGTAGGTGGAGAAGTGGTCGTAGCCGGGGCCCGCCTTGACGGCGGCATGCAGGGCTTTAGCCATCTCTGGGCTGTTGAGGTGAAACTCGCCGCCAGTGCGGTATTGCACGAAGCCCATGAACTCGAGCTTGGTCCGGTTGAGCTCAGGAAACGCCTTGGCATGGAAGCTGAGGGTTTCGCTGGCCAGCTCACCCAAACTGAGGCCCGCCACCCGGCTGGTGGTGCCGCTGAAGGCCAACTGGATCAGATCGGCACCAAGGCCAATTGCCTCAAAGATCTGGGCGCCGTGATAACTCGCCAGCAGTGAAATGCCGATCTTGGAGAGGATCTTGCGCAGGCCGTCTTCAAGGGCCTTGCGCACATTTGCCTGCACCTGGTCAGGGCTGAGCGCCGGCAGCTTGCCGGTTTCAATCAGCTTCTGCACCCGGGGGTGGGCCAGCCAGTGGCGGCTTGTTTCCCAGGTGAGCCAAGGGCAAACGGCACTGGCGCCGTAACCGATCAGGCAGGCCAGGTGATGGGTACTCCAGCACTGGGCCGTTTCCACTACCAGGGAAGCCTGCAGCCGCAGGCCCAAGTTGAGCAGGTGGTGATGCACCGCGCCCACAGCCAGCAGCGGTGGGATGGTGGCCGTAGTGGCATTGATCCCACCAGCCTCGCCGCCCCGATCGCTCAGCACCAGGATCTGACTGCCAGCACGCACGGCCGCCTCGGCTGCGCTGCGCAGGCGCTGCACCGCAACCTCGAGGCCTCCAGGACCGTCGGTAACAAGCATCAGCGTGGAAAGGGTCGTTGTGGGCAGGCCCTGCCGGCCAACCTCTACAAGCTCCGCCTCGTTGAGGATCGGACTTGCCAAATGCAACACTGCTGCCGAGGCAGCTTCGGGGCACAGCGGCGAGCCCCGCTTACCCAGATGCATCTCCAGGCTCATCACCAGCTTTTCGCGCAGGGGGTCGATCGGCGGGTTGGTGACTTGGGCGAAACGCTGCTTGAAGTAGTCGTAAAGAAGATGGGGTTTGCCTGATAGCACTGCCAGGGGAATGTCGTCACCCATGCAATAAGTGGGCTCCTTGGCCGCACCAGCCATGTCTTCGATCACCAGATCGAAATCCTCGGCAGTGAAGCCGAAGGCTGTTTGCTTTTGGAGCAGCTCCAGATTCCCCAGCTGACGCTCCTGGGACCAGGGCTGGGGAGCGAGATTGCGGCGGTGCTGCGCCAACCAGTCACCGTAGGGATGGCGGGCGGCCACCTCGGCCTTCACCTCCCAATTGCGCAACAGGCGGCCCTGCTCCAGATCCACTGCCAGCATCTGGCCAGGGCCGAGGCGACCCTTTTCGATGATGCGGCTCTCCTCAAGCTCGACCACCCCGGTTTCTGAGCCCATCACCACGAAACCATCGCTGGTAATGCAGTAGCGGGCTGGGCGCAGGCCGTTGCGATCGAGGGTCGCTCCCACGCAGCGACCATCGGCGAACACCAGCAGGGCCGGACCATCCCAGGGCTCCTGGGTGCAGGCGGAATACTCGTAAAAAGACTGGATATCGGGCTTATCTGCCAGCTCGGGCTGGTCGCGGAAAGCTTCTGGCACCAGGGTGAGCAAGCTCTCGGTGATCGGCCTGCCGCTGCGTACCAGCAGTTCAAGGGTGGCGTCGAGGTTGGCAGAATCGCTGAAGGCGGGGTTCACCACTGGCTTCAGTTCTGCAGCCGCCTCCCCCCACACCGCATCGAGATTGGCTTCCGAAGCCCTTGCCCAGTTGATGTTGCCCAACAAAGTATTGATCTCGCCGTTGTGGCCGAGCAGCCGCATGGGCTGGGCCAGGGGCCAGCGGGGCAGGGTGTTGGTGCTGAAGCGGCGGTGGTAAACCGCGAAGCTCACGGCAAAGCGTGGATCGCGCAGGTCGCCATAAAAAGCGGACAGCACCGCTGAGCGCACCATTCCTTTGTAGACAACAGTGCGGCTACTCAGGGAAGCGAAGTAGAGATCAGCAGGTCCTGGCCCCCAAACGGCGCGGGCCCGATCGCCGCAACGCCGGCGCAGTCTGAACAGAAGGGCTTCAAGGTCATCACCGGCTTGATCGCCGGCGATAAGCCACTGCTCGATGGCCGGCGCGGTCTGGCGGGCCAAGGGGCCGAGCACAGTTGCATCCAGAGGTACTTCTCGCCAACCCTGGCTGCTCAGCCCCAGCTTGGCGGCCTCATCATCACAAAAAAGCTTGGCCTGCTCGCGCTTTGCGGCATCGGCTGGCAAGAAAACCATGCCCAGCCCACGAGCCGATCCTTTGGCTGCCGCCGCCTCGGGCCACACCTGTTCCAAAAAACTCCAGGGGATGCCGCAGAGCACACCGGCCCCATCACCGGAATCACCATCGCCGCCACAACCACCGCGGTGCTCCATGCAATCGAGGCCGCGCAGGGCCTGCTGCAGCACCCAGTGGCTGGCTTCGCCCTGAAGGTTGGCCAGAAAGCCCACGCCACAGGCGTCCTTCTCACCAGCCACAGCCGCTGGAGCGGCGCTGTCGCAATGGGGCCAAACAGGGCGAGAGGAATGAGGCATAACCCGAGACGGTCCGGCAGTTGATCTGTCAGGGCAGCGCCGCAGAACACCCGTAGGTGTTAGCGGCAGCAGAGTGGCTGATCCTAGGGATGCATATCCCAAAACCAGGGCACCCCATCCTTTAAAGAGGGCTAGCTTTCGTAGCTATCGGACGGACTGGCCCATGGCCTCTACTGCGTCCTTAGTCCCCTGGCTCCTGGTTTTGTGTCTACCAGCGGTCAGCCAGGCCATCCCCCTGAGGCCGCCACCGCCGCCGCCGCCCCCAATCGGTGACGCCGCAGCACCAGAGCGCCAGGGCCTGGGCAGCAGGATCGGCATCAATGGCCGGCTCCAGAGCGCCCGCTGGCTGTGGGTGGATGGCTTGGGCGACACGCCCCAACAACTGTGGATTCCCTTGGAGGTGCTTGAGAACCAGCTCGGGGTCACCAGCCGCGGCCGCAGCGATGGCGCTCTGGAGCTGGAGTGGTTTGGCCAGGAACTCAAGGTGCCCGCCAGCGCCCAACGCAGCCTTGAAGACGAGGTGGCGGTAGACGTGAGCGGCCTGTTTAGCAGGATCGGCGTGGGCATACGCCAGGAGGGCAGCCTGCTCAGCCTGGAGCTTGCCAAGCCTCAGCTGCTCCAGGTGCGCAGCTCAAACCCTGGCCCTGTGAAGCGCATCGTGCTCGATGTGAACGGACCGGCGGCCATTACTAAAGATGACGGCGGACTCGTGGTCGACCTGCTCAGCCGCAGCGACCAAAAGACCCTGCTGGGGAGCTTGGGCCTCCAGGCCCAGCAGGACAGAGCCGGGCTGAGGCTCAAACCCTCCGCAGCCAAATTGAACCGGGTATTCAGCCTGGGCGAACCCAACCGGGTGGTGATCGAGTGGCCGGACAAGGGGACCTCCACCCGCACTGACAGTCCAGCCCCGATTGATCCACGCCTGCAGGCCCTGCTTGGCAATGAATTGCAGTGGGATCGCTTAGTGCGCCAGGGGGTGCGCATCAACGCGATCCGCGTTGATCCACGCAGTGCCTCGCTGCAGCTACGGCCCCTGGCGAGGCCTGGAGCCATGGAAGGACTCAGTTCCCTGGTGCAACTCGCTAATCAGCAACGAGCCTGGGTAGCCATCAATGGTGGTTACTTCAACCGAGTGCGGCGTCTGCCCCTAGGGGCTCTAAAACAAAACGGCCGTTGGCTGTCTGGGCCAATTTTGAATCGGGGCGTGGCTGCCTGGGACGAAAGCAGCCTGCCCAACTTTGGCCGGCTGCAGCTTTCGCAATGGGTGGTGGGCCCAGGCGCACATCGACTGCCGGTCCTTGTTGTCAACAGTGGTTATGTGCAGCGAGGCATAAGCAGCTACACCGCCGACTGGGGACCCAGCTACCGAGCCCTGAGTGGCTCTGAAACTGGCCTATTAATTCAGGGTGGCCTGGTGCGGCAGCAGCTTGGCACCGCCGAACTGGAGGCGGGCGTGCCGCTACGGGGCGATGACCTGCTGCTGGTAGGGCGGGGTGGAGCGAGCTTACCCTGGGTCTCAGGCGACCAGCTCCAGATCGAAAGCCGCTCAAGCAGCAACTTAGGCACCGCAGCAAACGTGATCGGCGGTGGACCGTTGCTGTTGCAAGCTGGCCGAATCGTGCTCAACGGCGCAGTCGAAAACTTCAGCGCCGCCTTTCTCAGCCAAGGGGCACCCCGCACCGTGCTCGCCAGAGACGACCGCCAGGTGTGGCTGATCACCATGGAAGGGATCCAGGACAGCGGTCCCACGCTGGGGGAAGCCGCCATGCTCTTGCAACAGCTGGGGCTTCAAGACGCCTTGAATCTTGATGGGGGTAGCTCCACGGGGCTGGTGCTGGGGGGATCCCTACAGGTGAGCGGTCGGGGTGTGGCAGGATCCATTCACAACGGCATTGGTCTGGTGCCGTGAGACGGCTGCCAAAATAAGTAGAGATATGCAGCCCCTCATGCCCATGGCTAAGGGCCACAGTTTGCGTCTGACCGCCGCCGCCGCCGCCGAGCTGGGGCGGCAGGCCGCCGTTGCAGGCACCCCCGGGATGATGCATCTGGATTTGGTGGATGGCCGCTGTGAGCGCTGGGCCATTCGGTTGCGTCCCGGCCACCTAGCAGGCACGCCTATTGCAAGAGCCGACGGCATCACCCTCTACGCGCCAGCCGAACAGCTAAACCTCTTGAGCCGCCTGAACCTCGACTACCGGGGTGACATCAGCGGCGGTGGCTTTCTGGTTCGTCCGGGTGAAGGCATGGTGAGTTGCGCCTGCGGCACTGCATTCAGTCACTCAGGAGGCGGTCGCCAGGCGACCCAGTAAGGTGATGGATTGTCGAAATCGGTCGGACGTCCGACCAATATTCTCCGACCAGACCCCGGCCCTCGATGCCCACCATTCAGCAGCTAATCCGTACTGAGCGCCAGAGTCTTTCTCGGAAGACCAAGTCGCCCGCCCTGCGCGCTTGTCCCGAGCGCCGTGGGGTTTGCACACGCGTGTACACCTCAACCCCCAAGAAGCCGAATTCGGCCCTACGCAAGGTGGCTCGGGTGCGCCTCACCTCCGGTTTCGAGGTGACCGCCTACATCCCCGGCATTGGGCACAACCTTCAGGAGCACTCTGTGGTTCTGATCCGGGGTGGTCGTGTCAAGGATCTGCCTGGCGTTCGCTACCACATCATCCGCGGCACCTTGGACACTGCAGGCGTCAAGGATCGTCGGCAGTCACGCTCCAAGTACGGCGCCAAGACTCCCAAAAGCTGAGCTTGCTTTGATCAGCGTGATCAGTCGCTGACCAGCAACTTCAGCAAAGGGCGTCACCGATGCCCGCTCTATTCCCTTCCCCTAGTTCTCCCCGCTCCGGTCGACCATGTCTCGCCGCAATGCCGCCGAGAAGCGCCCAGTGCTTCCCGACCCCCAGTTCAACAGCCGCCTGGCCTCCATGATCGTGGCCCGGCTCATGAAGCACGGCAAAAAGTCAACGGCACAGCGCATCCTTTCGGATGCCTTCTCCTTGATCAACGACCGCACCGGTACTGATCCCCTGGAGCTGTTTGAGACAGCTGTACGCAATGCAACCCCGTTGGTTGAGGTTCGTGCCCGCCGGGTTGGCGGTGCCACTTACCAGGTGCCGATGGAAGTTCGCCAGGAGCGCGGTACCGCCATGGCCCTGCGCTGGCTGGTGAATTTCTCCCGCGCCCGCAACGGCCGCAGCATGGCTCAGAAATTGGCTGGTGAGCTGATGGATGCAGCCAATGAAGCCGGTAGCGCGGTTCGCAAACGGGAAGAGACCCACAAGATGGCTGAAGCCAACAAGGCTTTCGCCCACTACCGCTACTGAGCCTGCCTGAAACTGCTGAAGCCCAGGGCGACTTCAGCCTCTACAGACCCGGTCTGTAGAGTGACGCCCACGTTTTGTTGACCTTTCGGAGACCTCCCCCGTGGCCCGCGCCTTTCCACTGGAACGCGTAAGAAATATTGGTATTGCCGCCCACATCGATGCGGGCAAAACCACGACGACTGAACGGATTCTGTTCTATTCAGGCGTTGTCCACAAGATGGGCGAGGTGCACGACGGTGCAGCGGTCACCGACTGGATGGAGCAGGAGCGGGAGCGTGGTATCACAATCACCGCAGCTGCCATTTCCACCACTTGGAAAGACAACCGCATCAACATCATCGACACCCCCGGGCACGTCGACTTCACCATTGAGGTGGAGCGTTCGATGCGGGTCCTGGACGGAGTGGTCGCTGTCTTCTGCGCCGTTGGTGGCGTTCAGCCCCAGTCAGAAACCGTTTGGCGTCAGGCTGACCGCTACAACGTGCCCCGGATCGTGTTCGTCAACAAGATGGACCGGACCGGTGCCGACTTCCTCAAGGTCTACGAGCAAATCAAGGATCGACTCAAAGCCAATGCCGCCCCGATCCAGCTGCCGATCGGAGCCGAGGGCGAACTAAAAGGAATCATCGACCTTGTACACAACAAGGCGATTATTTACACCAATGATCTCGGCACCGACATCATTGAAAGTGAAATTCCTGAAAACATGGTTGAAGAGGCTAAAAAGTGGCGCCTCAAGTTGATGGAAACGGTCGCTGAGTCCGTCGAAGACTTAATCGATCCCTTCCTGGAAAATGGCGAGCTCACCGAAGAGCAGTTGATCAAAGGCATCCGCCAGGCCACCATTCATCATGGCTTAGTGCCAATTGTTTGTGGCTCAGCCTTTAAAAATAAGGGCGTCCAGCTGGTGCTAGACGCGGTGGTCGACTACCTACCAGCACCAGTTGATCTACCTCCCATCACTGGCCTCATGCCAGATGGCAGCGAGTCAAACCGCCCCTGTGACGACAGCGCCCCATTTAGCGCCCTGGCCTTCAAAGTGATGGCTGACCCCTACGGCAAGCTCACTTTTGTGCGCATCTATTCCGGGGTGCTGAACAAAGGCAGCTACGTACTCAACTCCACCAAGGACAAGAAGGAGCGCATTTCCCGCTTGATCCTGCTCAAGGCTATTGACCGCGAAGAGGTGGACGAGCTCCGTGCAGGTGATCTTGGTGCAGTCTTGGGCCTTAAAGACACCACCACTGGAGACACACTTTGCCTCGAATCTGACCCGATCATCCTCGAATCGCTCTTCATCCCGGAGCCAGTGATCTCGGTGGCTGTCGAGCCGAAAACCAAGGGTGATATGGAGAAGCTTTCCAAAGCTCTTCAGTCACTTTCAGAAGAAGACCCCACTTTCCGGGTCTCCACCGATCCAGAAACCAGCCAGACAGTTATTGCTGGCATGGGAGAACTCCACCTTGAAATCTTGGTGGATCGGATGCTGCGTGAATTTAATGTTCAAGCAAATATCGGCGCTCCGCAGGTGTCCTATCGCGAAACCATTCGCACCAGCTCCAAGGGGGAAGGAAAATATGCTCGTCAGACTGGTGGCAAAGGTCAATACGGCCACGTAGTGATCGAAATGGAGCCAGGCGAGCCAGGCACAGGATTCGAATTCGTCAATAAAATTATTGGTGGCATCGTTCCCAAGGAGTACATCGGTCCCGCAGAAGCTGGCATGAAGGAGACCTGCCAATCCGGTGTGATTGCTGGTTTCCCCATGATCGACGTCAGGGCAACTATGGTTGATGGTTCGTACCACGACGTTGACTCCTCGGAAATGGCGTTTAAAATCGCCGGATCCATGGCCTTCAAAGACGCAGTCAAGAAGTGCAATCCCGTACTCCTTGAGCCAATGATGAAGGTGGAAGTCGAGATCCCCGAGGATTACCTTGGGTCGGTCATCGGCGACCTTTCATCCCGTCGAGGCCAGGTCGAAGGGCAGTCCATTGACAAAGGTCAGTCCAAGGTCCAAACAAAAGTGCCCCTGGCCGAAATGTTCGGCTACGCCACCCAGCTCCGATCCATGACCCAGGGTCGGGGTATTTTCTCGATGGAGTTCAGCCATTACGAGGAAGTTCCTCGCAATGTGGCTGAGGCCATCATCTCCAAGAATCAGGGCAATTCCTGATCTCTCCTCTACCCACTAACCCCCCGATTCTTTCTACTCATGGCACGCGAGAAGTTCGAAAGGAACAAACCCCACGTCAACATTGGCACCATCGGCCACGTTGACCACGGCAAAACCACCCTCACGGCTGCCATCACCAACGTGTTGGCGTCCCAGGGCATGGCCAAGGCCCAGGCCTACGACGAAATCGATGGTGCTCCTGAGGAGAAAGAGCGGGGCATCACTATCAACACGGCGCACGTCGAGTACGAGACCGTCAAGCGTCACTACGCTCACGTGGACTGCCCCGGCCACGCTGACTACGTCAAGAACATGATCACCGGTGCCGCCCAGATGGACGGCGCGATCCTGGTAGTAGCAGCGACCGACGGGCCGATGGCCCAGACCAAGGAACACATTCTCCTTGCCAAGCAGGTGGGTGTTCCCGCCCTAGTGGTGTTCCTCAACAAGAAGGACATGGTCGACGACGAGGAAATCCTCGAGCTCGTCGAACTGGAAATGCGCGAGCTGCTCAGCAGCTACGACTTCCCTGGCGATGACATCCCCGTGGTGGCAGGTTCAGCCCTGAAGGCCCTCGAATTTATCCAAGCTGGCAACAAGGCCGAGCGCGGTGCCAATGAGTGGGTTGACAAGATTCTCGACCTAATGGACGCCGTCGACGAGTCGATTCCCGAGCCCGAGCGCGAAGTCGACAAGCCCTTCCTGATGGCAATCGAGGACGTTTTCTCGATCACCGGTCGTGGCACCGTGGCAACTGGCCGTATCGAACGCGGCAAGGTCAAGGTTGGCGAAACCGTCCAGATCGTCGGCATCCGCGATACCCGCGAGACCACTGTCACCGGGGTGGAAATGTTCCGCAAGCTGCTCGAAGAGGGCTTGGCTGGCGACAACTGTGGACTACTGCTGCGCGGTATCCAGAAAGAGGACATCGAACGCGGCATGGTGCTGGTGAAGCCCAACTCCATCAAGCCCCACACCAAATTTGAAGGTGAGGTGTATGTGCTCAAGAAGGAAGAAGGCGGCCGCCACACCCCCTTCTTTGCTGGCTATCGCCCCCAGTTCTACATCCGTACAACGGACGTAACTGGCCAGATCACCGCCTTCACCTCTGACGACGGTGCCAACGTCGAAATGGTGATGCCCGGCGACCGCATCAAGATGACCGGCGAGCTCATCTGCCCCGTGGCCATTGAGCAGGGCATGCGCTTCGCTATTCGCGAAGGTGGCCGCACCATCGGTGCTGGCGTGGTCTCCAAGATCATCGCCTGATCCTGAGGTAGGTTTTTGGGGTGGGACCTCCTGGCTCTCCACCCCACCTGCCGCTCCTCGACAATCCAGCTCCACCAGCCACCAGGGCGTTTCGCCCAGGAGCTTCCTGACGCCTGATCCGACATGTCCACCGCCATTGCCCAGCAGAAGATCCGCATTCGCCTCAAGGCGTTTGATCGCCGGATGCTTGATCTCTCCTGCGAAAAAATCATCGAAACTGCCGACCACACCGCCGCCACGGCGATCGGCCCCATTCCATTGCCTACCAAGCGCAAAATCTACTGCGTGCTGCGCTCGCCCCACGTCGACAAAGACTCCCGCGAGCACTTCGAAACCCGCACCCATCGGCGCATCATCGATATCTACAGCCCTTCGGCAAAGACGATCGACGCCCTAATGAAGCTTGACCTGCCCAGCGGCGTTGATATTGAAGTCAAGCTCTGAGCACAATTACAAGCAATCCTGTCTGCCGACCCCTGTCACGCCAACGCGAGGCAGGGGTATTTTTTCTAGGATAATGGTGCACCTCCTTTTCAAGCCATGGGCGAGCTGGCCGTAAGGGAGCTGCCGCTGTTTCCCTTGCCCGACGTGGTGCTCTTCCCCCAGGAAGTACTACCTCTACATATTTTTGAACCCCGTTACCGGATGCTGCTGCGCACCGTGATGGCCGGTGACCAGCGCTTCGGAATTGTGCGTTGGGACCCAACAAACCAGACCATGGCCAATGTGGGCTGCTGTGCCGAAATCCTGCACTGTCAAACCCAGGACGACGACCACAGCAACATCGTGACCATGGGGCAACAGCGTTTTCGCGTACTCGACATCGTGCGCGAGGCGCCCTTTCGGGTCGGAATGGTGAGCTGGATTGAAGATGAACCCGAGACGAGCCATGCGGAGCTGGCTGCGTTGGCGGGCGATGTCGGCCAAGCCCTGCGGGATGTGGTGGAACTCACCGGCAAGCTGATTGGCAAACCGGCCAGCCTGCCCAACGACCTACCCGACCTGCCCCGGGAGCTGTCGTTCTGGATCGGAGCCCACCTAGGTGGGCCCGTGGCCGACCACCAGCAGGCCCTGCTGGAGATCACTGACACCAGCGAGCGCCTACGCCAGGAATATGAACTGCTGGACCAGACCAGGAGGCAGTTGGCGGCTCGCACCGTGCTCAAAGACACCTTCCAGCCCCAATAACCCCTGCCATGACCGTCCTGAGTTGGCCCCTGGCCGCCACCATCGGGGCCGGGGCCCTTGGCTGCCTTGCCGTCGCCTTATCAGCGCGCCTCTGGCTGAAACGGCGCCGGCGTTATGAATCCTCAGCAAGCGTGGCGGACGCCTACGACCGCTGGACCAATGACCAGCTGCTGGAGCGGCTCTGGGGGGACCATATCCACCTCGGCTACTACCGCCAGAGCGGAAACGGCAGGTCGCGCCACCAGGACTTCCGAGTTGCCAAGGAGACCTTCGTCCATGAGCTGGCCCGCTGGAGCGGCCTAGACAAACTGCCCCCCGGCTCCACCGTGTTGGATGTGGGCTGTGGCATTGGCGGCAGCGCCCGCATCCTGGCGAGGGACTACGGACTGAACGTCTTGGGTATCAGCATCAGCCCGGCCCAGATCGATCGGGCCACAGCCCTAACTCCAGCCGGCTTCAGCTGCCGCTTTGCGGTGATGGACGCCCTTGCCCTGGAAATTGCCGACGCCAGCGTTGACGCCGTCTGGAGTGTGGAGGCCTGTCCCCATATGCCCGACAAGCAGCGCTACGCCGATGAGTTGTTGCGGGTGCTCAAACCAGGCGGCCTGCTCGCTGTAGCTGACTGGAACCGGCGCGATCCGGCCGAAGGCGCCATGGACCGGCGCGAGCGCTGGGTGATGCGTCAGTTGCTTGAACAGTGGGCCCACCCTGAATTCGCCAGTATCAGCGGGCTGCAAAAGCACCTCGAATCAAGCGACCAATCCGGCGGCATCAGCATCGAAACCGGCGACTGGACCAGCGCCACCCTGCCCTCCTGGATCGAATCGATCTTTGAGGGGGTACGCCGGCCCGGCGCCATCCTGGGCCTCGGTCCCGCCGCAGTTTTGCAAGGCCTGCGCGAAACCCCCACGATCCTGCTGATGCGTTGGGCCTTCGCCACCGGACTGATGCAATTTGGCGTCTTTCGTGGCCGCAAGCCCAGCCAGGCCTAAATGACGCCTAAGCGAGATTTGTGATCGGGTAAGCCCCAAATAGGGCTAGGTGCTCGCAAAGGGGCGCTAGCTCCGCCAGAGCTGCCTCTAGAGGGGCAGATCCGTCGGGAAGCTCCAAGTCAACAAAAAAGATGTACTCACCCATCTCCCGCTTTGATGGGCGCGACTCGATTCGGCCCATGTTGAGCCCGCGCTGGGCAAAGCAGCCCAGGGCTTCGAGCAGGGCCCCTGGCTGGTTGGAGTGCAAGGAGAAGGCAAGGCTCGCCATCGGACCCTGCGATGAGCGGGGTCCCCGCCGCAGCAACAGGAAGCGGGTGCAGTTGCCCGCCACATCATTGATCGGGTAGGCCAGCTCCAGCAGGCCATGCTCCGAGCCGGCCTGCTGGGAGGCGATCGCCGCCCGGAAGCGACTGCCCGCCACCATGCGGGCGGCTTCGGCGGTGGAACTTGTAGGCAGCTGCAGGGCCTGGGGCAGATGCTCAGACAGCCACTGGCTGCACTGGGCCAGGGCCTGGGGGTGGGAGAGCACCTCACTCACCCCTGTAATTGGGCCGCTGCCAAGCAGGGCATGGCGGATCGGCAGCACCAGGGCCCGGGCGACGCTGAGATCCGGATGCTCCCAAAGAGCGTCCAAACAAGCCGTCACCCCCCCCTCCACTGAATTCTCCACAGGCACCACTGCAGCATCACAGCTGCCCTGGGCTAGGGCCTGAACCACGGCACGAATGCCTAGCTGAGGCACCAATTCAGGGCAGGCGACACCTTCCAACTCGGCCAGTTGCCGGGTTGCCTGCTCGCCGTAGGTGCCGGCTGGCCCGAGAAAGGCAAAACGCATCGTTTGCGGAACCGAGGACAGGCCATCGGGGGGTGACAGATAGGATCATGACTCGCCGGCTCGCAGGCCATGCCCCTGGCCTTCCGCGCCAGTCAGCAACTGCAACTTGATGTAAGCGACCAGCCCGAACGGCTGGCCTCCTACCTGAACGATCATGATCGGGTCGTCAAAGCCCTGCTGGACCCCAACCAGCTAGAGCCCCTCGGCCCAGGGCGCTACCGCTACGCAGTAACCCATCTACAGGTATTTCAACTTCAAATTCAGCCTGTGGTGGATCTGCGCACCCACTTGACGCCTGGCCGGCTGGTGCTCGAAGCCACCGAGTGTGAACTGGAGGGGTTGGGGCTTGTCGATGATTTCCAGCTCACCCTGGGGTCCTGGTTGGCGGCGGGCGCCACCGGACTGGAAGGGGAAGCCAGCTTGGCCGTGGCGGTCAGCCAGCCATCACTATTGAAACTAATTCCAGCCAGGGTGCTGGAGGCAACCGGCCGCTCCTTGCTGACAGGGATTCTGCTCGGCATCAAGGGCCGGGTGGGGCAGCAGCTACTCAGCGACTATCGCCTCTGGTGCTCGGAACACTGAGCTCCAGCCGCCCCAGAAAACTGTGGCGATGCAGCGGCGTTGTGCCCAGGTTTTGGAGGGCGGCACGATGCAAGGCCGTGCCATAACCGGCGTGACGCTCCAGCCCATAGCCCGCATAGCGCTCCCCCAGGGCGGTGATCAAGGCGTCCCGGGCCTGTTTGGCCAGCACGCTGGCTGCCGCAATCGCCAGGCAGTGGCTGTCGCCGCGCACGATTGTGCACTGGTCGCCGTGCCAGCCCCGCAGGGGCAGCACCCCATCCACCAGCAGTAGCTCAAACGAACACGACAGTTTCTGCAGGGCGCGGGCCATGGCCAGCTCGGTTGCCAGCCGGATGCCGCCACGGTCGATTTCGGCTGCTGATGCCTGGCCGAGGGCCCAGGAAGCCGCCAGGCGCTGGATAACGGGTACCAGGGCAGCCCGACGCCGGGCAGTGAGCTTTTTGCTGTCGGTGAGCCCCAGGTCAGCCAAAGGCGCCAGGGCTGTGGCCGGCAGCACCACAGCAGCGGCAAAAACAGGGCCGAAAAGACAGCCGCGACCTACCTCATCAACGCCGGCGCACTCGCCCGGATCCCGTCCCTGCCAGGGATCCGGCTCCGGCGAAGCCACTCAGCTGGAGGCCGAGGAGCGACGGCGGCGACGGCGCGGCTCGCCTGACTCATCGAGCTCCGGCTCGGCGACCGCCACCGCGGTGGCGGCTTGGGAGGTTGTGGCTTGGGAGGCTGTGTTTTTGGCAGCAGGGGTTTGGGCCGCTGAACTGCGGGTACGACCGCGGCGGCCTGGAATCTCGACCTCAGGCGGAGCAATGCTGGCAGTGGTCGGCACCGACACCGTGACCACGGTTTCCGGCTCGCTCAGCTCTGGCAGGGGCGTGATTTCCACCGGTGCAGGCATAGCCACAGGCTCTAAGCGTGAAGCTGGCATATCTCCACTGCCGTACTGACCTTCAGCCGCGACCGCATTGCCACCACGACCACCCCGTCCGCGGCGACGACGGGAACCGGCAGCGGCAAGCTGCTGCCTGGCTTGCTCCAGCACTTCTTCCGCCTCCATGCCGGGGCGTACCACGCGAACAACAACGTTGTCGTTGCTGGGGGGCTGCTCAAGCAGCAGGGCGGGATTGAGGCCCATCCAACCAAACACCAATTCCTGTTCCGCATCCATCGCCACAGCCACCAGCTCCTGGTCAAAGCGGCGGGGGGCCGGCTCCGTGCTGGCGCTGCTGACGGAGGGAGGTAGCTCGATCGGGACGATCTCCAGACCATCGCCAGCCAGGGCGCCAGGCGCATCCAGGAACTCGCTGCCGTTACGACCGCCTCGACCACCTCGGCGGCGGCGGCCGGTAGCGGCCTCGGGAATACCGGGGCTCAGTACCTCAGCACGAGCCGATGCGGCGGAGCGCACCAGGCCAGTAAGAGTTGCCAAGGGCTGAAGCGTCTCTGTGCCTGGAAGCACGGCCACATGACCCAAGCCACCACAGCTGGAGCAAGCGCGCCCAAACAATTCATAGATGTTCTGCCCCTGGCGCTTGCGGGTGAGCTCCACCAAGCCAAGCTCAGTGAGCTGGGCTATCTGGGGACGAGCGGCATCGTCGCGAATCGCCTGGGTGAAATGCTCTAGCAGCTGCAGCTGATCACGGCGCGACTCCATATCGATAAAATCGATGATCACCACGCCGCCGATGTTGCGCAGCTTCAGCTGGCGGCCAATCTCCACCGCCGCTTCGCAGTTGGTCCAGAGCACCGTCTCGCGGGAGTTGGCCGAGCGGGTGAAGGAGCCGGAGTTGACATCAATCACAGTGAGCGCCTCAGTGGGCTCGATGATCACGTAGCCGCCGGAAGGCAGATCAACTCTCGGTTTCAAGGCATCGCGAATGGCGGCATTGACCTTGAAGTGCTCGAGAATCTCCGCCGATTCGGTGTGAGCTTCCACCAGCACCGTGGTGTGATCAGAGCCCAGAAAGGCATTGGCCCGGGCAACCGCTTCCGGGGTATCAACCACCACCCGCACTAGCTCTGGGCTGTAGAGATCGCGCAAGACGCGATGCACAAAGTCTTCGTCGCGGTTGAGCAGCACCGGCGGGCTGGCGGTTTCGGCGGCGGTTTGGATGCCCTCCCACTGGCGCAGCAGAGCTTCAAGGTCGTCGATTAAAAGCTCTTCGCTAACAGCTTCTGCCTCGGTGCGGATCAGCAGGCCGGCGCCTGGTGGCTTGATCAGCACACCGAGGGCCCGCAGCCGGTTGCGCTCGTTCTCACCGTTGATGCGGCGGGAGATGTTTACTCCCTGGCCGTGGGGCTGCAGCACCAAAAACCGCCCCGGCAAGGCCAGGTTGCCTGTGAGGCGGGGGCCCTTGGTACCGGTGGGCTCCTTCATCACCTGCACCAACACCTTCTGGCGCGGCTCCAGCAATTCGGTGATGCCGGCAGCTCCCTTGCGCAGCCGCAGGGGGCCCAGATCGGTGACGTGAATAAAGCCGTTCTTTTCACTTTCGCCGATATTTACAAAAGCGGCATCGATGCCAGGCAACACATTTTCAACGGTGCCTAGATAGACGTCTCCGATCTGATAGCGGCCTTGGGCTACAACCAGTTCATCAACACGTTCGTCGTTGAGAACTGCGGCGATTCGCAGTTGCTCGGCTATGACGATCTGCTGGGGCATGGGGAATGGGATGGGCCCGACGGGCCCGGCCAGGGATAAAACGATGGATATGGACGGACTTGAAGGCTGAAACCTGGTGCAAGCCCTACGGGGCCAGGCCAGACAAACATCAACAAGCCAAAAAAACTTGGACTATTGGAAGCCCAGAAAATGATCAGAACGCCGGCAAATCCGGATCGTTGTGGCGGCAATGCTGCAAAAAATGCTGTTCTGAATCTTTCGCGCATCGAGTGCCGCGAAACAGCTTTCAAGAATCGAGCTTCCTGAAAGCGGTGGGGCGAAGACTGGGACAGAGGTGTCCTGGGGCGGTTAAACCAGCGAACCTGGCTACCGGCAACCGCTGGAACTCGATCAATAAACCGAGTCCAATCGGCTATTCGCCTTGATAGGAAATTAGCACGGCTTCAGCACCAAGGCCTTCCGCCGCAAGCCACTCAGGGCAAGGGATTGACCGAGCCGTTCAGCGAGCCAGTGCTGCACCTGCTCAGGACGGAGACTGCGGCCAGCAGCATCGATCGCAGCCCATAGGGTGCACCGCAAGGAGCCATCCGAATGCGGCTCCGCCCATTGCAAATCGAGCAGAAACGGCTGGCAATCGCGGCTGCGGGGGCGACCCTTTTTATCTGTGTCGTTCCACATCAGCGTCTCGGCGGCGAGCAAGCTGGCGCGGGCCTGCTGCCACTGCTCCGGGGTCGGCGGCGCCCCGGCTTGGGGCTGCAAAACAAACTGCCAATGGGCAGAAGCCAGCTCTTGGGAAAGGCTGACGCCAAACACCTCAACCCGAATAGCCGAGAGCAACTGGAAGCCAGGAGGAAGCTCAGGCTGCAACCGAGAGCGCACTAGGCCTGGATCCACCTGCTCGGTGAACTCCAAATCCAGCCACTCACCGCTGCCCTCTACCCCTAAGGGCAGCGGCAGGGCTAGCTGCAGGCGAGGCAGAGGATGGAAGCCACCGGTGAAACTCACCGGCAAGCCGGAGCGGCGCAAGGCCCGCTCCAGCATCCGCAAGGTGTCTAGATGGCTAATCAAAGCCAGGGAGCCAGTTTTGGCAAAGCCAATGCGGAGCCGGTCGACCCGGTCGCTGGCAGGGGCCCGCTGGGGAAAGGCTGCCGGAATGGCAGGCGGCGGAATCACCACGTTGTGGCCAAGCTCCGGGCCACACACGCCACAGCTGCTGCAGCCGTCAAAGGAGCAATCGGGCACCACAGTGGCGGCCAGGGCTCGCTGCAGGTCCTCAGCCAGCCAGCGCTTATCCAGGCCGGAATCGATGTGGTCCCAGGGCAGGCTCTGTTCGCAAAAGGTCTCCAGGTCAGCAGCATCCATCGCCTCCACCGCGCTCCAGGCGCCTAGCTCCAGCTGGCGGTAGCGACCGCCTAGACCAGCCGCCTCGATCGCACCGGTCCAGGCGGCGTAGCTGCGCTCGGCCGACTCAAACCAGGCATCCAAGCCCGCCCCAGCCCGCCAGGCCGCCTCAATCACCGCTGAGAGGCGGCGGTCGCCGCGGCCAACAAAGTCTTCCACCGCGGAAAGGCGCACATCGCTGAAATTAGTTTTGAGGCCCCGCAGCTGGCGCAGGGCCCGGCGCAACAGCTCCTGACGCCGCCGAAATTCATCGGTGCTGACGCTGTGCCACTGGAAAGGCGTGTGGGGCTTGGGCGTGAAATTACTGATCGTCAGGTTGAGCTCCAGCCGGCCGAGATCGGAGCACTGGCGTTGCAAGGCCTGGCAGGTATGGGCGATGCCGAGCACGTCGGAGTCAGTTTCCCCCGGCAGGCCGATCATGAAATAGAGCTTCAATTTGCGATAGCCGTTCTCCATCGCCGTACGCACGCCGGCCAGCAGCTCTGCATCGGTGAGCCCCTTATTGACGATGTCGCGCAGGCGCTGGCTGCCGGCCTCCGGCGCAAAGGTGAGGCCCGCCTTGCGAGTACCGCCCAGGATGTGGGCGATGTTTTGATCGAAACGATCCACCCGCTGGCTGGGCAGGGTGAGCGAAACATTTTTGTCAGCCAGGCGGTTGCGCAGCTCCACCCCCACCGCAGGCAGAGCCAGATAATCCGAGCAGCTCAGGGACAGCAGCGAGAAATCGCTGTAGCCGGTGCGGCCCATGCCCTCCTCAACGGCCTCAATGACCGCTTCTGGCTCCACATCGCGGGCAGGGCGAGTCAGCATCCCCGGCTGACAGAAGCGGCAACCGCGGGTGCAGCCGCGCCGAATTTCCACCGTGAGCCGGTCATGCACCGTTTCGATATGGGGCACCAACCCCATGGCGTAGTGGGGCATGGGCGTGGCGGTACGCCGCTGAATCCGGGCCGGGGCGCCTGGCTCGAGCGGCTCGATGCTCACCCCATCGGCGCCGGGCCCATAGAGGCTGGGCACATATACCCCTGGCACCTGGGCCAGATCCTTCAGCAGCGCCTGGCGGCTAAGGCCGGCGGCCCGGCCTTCGGCCACCACCAGGCCGATCTCCGGCAGCAGCTCCTCGCCATCGCCGAGGGCCACGAAGTCGAAGAAGGCGGCAAAGGGCTCCGGGTTGCTGGTGGCGGTGGGGCCGCCGGCAAAAATCAGCGGTGGCGCATCCGGGTGAGCCAGGGGCAGGTCGCCGCGATCGGCCGCCCGGATCGGGATGGCGGCCAGCTCCAGCATCTCGAGGATGTTGGTGCCGCCCAGTTCGTAGCTGAGCGAGAAGCCCAGGATGTCGAAGGCGGCCAGGGGCCGCCGGCTCTCAACCGCAAACAGGGGCGCGCCGCGCTCGCGCAGGCGGGCGGCCAGATCCGGCGCCGGCAGGTAGCTGCGGTCGCACAGCTGGCCGGGAACGGCGTTGAGAATTGAATAGAGAATGATGTGGCCGCTGTTGCTTGCCCCCACCTCGTAGACCTCGGGGTAGGTGAGCGCCCAGCGCACCCCTACCGCCTGCCAGTCGGCCTCCCAGTCGCGCAGCTTCACCCCCAGCTCATTGCCCAGGTAGCGGGCGGGCTTGCTGATGCCCAGATCCACCAGGGCGTCAAAGTCGACCGGCGCATCAGCCGAGGTGGCAACGGTCACAGGTGCCGGCGGCAGGCAAGACCCCAATCGTATGCATGCCCGCAACACCGGCAATAACCGTGCAATTTGACACCTATGCTGCAGAAATGCACGGTTATTTGCCCAGGCAGGCCCAGCTGGCGCTCGGCAAGGCCCTGAACCGGGCGCCGGCGGCCCTGCTGCTGGGACCCCGGCAGTGTGGCAAATCAACGCTGGCGCGCCAACTACTGGCCGAGCGCGGTGATGCCGTATTGCTCGACTTGCAGGACCGGAGCGATCGCGCCCGCCTGCAGGAGCCGGAGCTGTTCTTCGAGGCCCACCGCCACGACCTGGTGTGCCTCGACGAAATCCAGCTACTGCCAGAATTTTTCAGTCTGCTGCGCGTCGAGATCGACCGGGATCGCCGGCCCGGGCGGTTCCTACTGCTGGGCTCGGCCTCCGGCCCGCTGCTACACCAGAGCCAGGAAAGCCTGGCCGGCCGCATCGCCCAGGTGGAGCTCACCCCATTTCTGCTGAGCGAAATAGCCCCCGCCATTCGCTGGCAGCAGCTGTGGCTGCGCGGCGGCTTCCCCGAGAGCCTGCTGGCTAGTGCAGACGACGACAGCATCGACTGGCGCGAGGATTTCATCCGCACCTTCCTGGGCCGCGACATCGCCGCGCTGGAGCTCGGGCTGCCACTGCCATTGATGGAGCGGCTGTGGCGGTTGCTGGCCCACCTCCAGGGGCAAACCCTCAATGCCAGCCGGCTAGCGGGCCTGCTTGATCTCAGCAGCGCCCGGTTGCAGAAGCTGCTGGCGGCACTGGAGCACACCTTCATGCTGCGGCGTCTACCGCCCCTGGAGGCCAACCTGAGCAAGAGGCTGGTGCGCTCGCCCAAGCTCTACCTGCGCGACAGCGGCCTGCTGCACAACCTGCTCGGCATCGAGAGCTACGACGATCTGCTGGCCCACCCGCAGGCCGGTGAGAGCTGGGAGGGTTTCGTGATCGAGCAGCTGATCGCCGCCCATCCCCGCTGGCGTCCCCATTTCCTGCGCACCGGCCACGGCGCCGAACTCGACCTGGTGCTGGAGCGGGGCCAGCGCCGGCGGGTCTATGAAATCAAGCTCTCCAAGGCGCCGAAGCTCTCCCGCGGCTTCCATGAGCTGGTGGAGCAGCTCCAACCGGAGCAGGCCTCACTGATCGCCCCGGTGGAAACGAGCTTCGAGATTCGCCCGGGCATCTGGGTGCAACCGCCCCTGGAGGCTGGCCAGCAACCCGCATAGGACAATCGCCCCATCACTCACCGGGCCCGGCGGCGGCCCAACCCGCGCACCATGGCCCAAGTCAACGGCAACTACCTCAAGCTCAAGGCTGGCTACCTGTTCCCGGAGATCGCCCGGCGGGTGAAGGCCTTCAGTGAGGCCAACCCCACAGCCCCGATCATCCGTCTGGGCATCGGTGATGTGACCGAGCCCCTGCCAGAAGCCTGCCGCAACGCCATGAAGGCGGCCATCGATGAGATGGGCAGCCGAGAAGGCTTCCGCGGCTATGGCCCGGAGCAGGGGTATCTCTGGCTGCGGGAGGCGATTGCGAAACACGATTTCCAGGCCCGCGGCTGCCAGATCAGCGCCGAGGAGATCTTCGTCTCCGATGGCAGCAAGTGCGACAGCGCCAACATCCTCGACATCCTGGGGCCGGACAACCGCATCGCCGTGACCGACCCGGTGTATCCGGTGTATGTGGACAGCAACGTGATGGCGGGGCGCACCGGCGACGCCGATGACGGCGGCCAGTACGGCGGCCTCACCTACCTGCCCATCAACGCCGAGAACGGTTTCACCGCCGAGATCCCCACCGAGAAGGTGGATCTGATCTACCTCTGCTTCCCGAACAACCCCACCGGCGCTGTGGCCACCAAGGCGCAACTGCAGGCCTGGGTCGATTACGCCCGCGCCAACGGCGCCCTGATCCTGTTCGATGCCGCCTACGAGGCCTTCATCCAGGACCCCGAGCTACCCCACTCGATCTACGAAATTGAAGGCGCCCGCGAGTGCGCGATCGAATTCCGCTCCTTTTCCAAGAACGCCGGCTTCACCGGCACCCGCTGCGCCCTCACCGTGGTGCCCCGGGGCTTGATGGGCACCGCCGCCAATGGCGAGCGCGTGGAGCTCTGGGGCCTGTGGAACCGGCGCCAGTGCACCAAGTTCAACGGGGTGAGCTATATCGTGCAGCGGGGCGCCGAAGCGGTGTATTCCGCCGAGGGCCAGGCCCAGGTGCAGGCTCTGGTTGCCTTCTACATGGAAAACGCCGCGATCATCAGCCGCGAACTCACCGCCGCCGGCCTGGCGGTATACGGCGGTGAGCAGGCCCCCTACGTGTGGATCAAAACGCCCGCCGGCGTGGATTCCTGGGGCTTCTTCGATCTGCTGCTGGGCCAGGCCCACGTGGTGGGCACCCCCGGCAGCGGCTTCGGCGCCGCCGGCGAGGGCTACTTCCGCCTCTCGGCCTTCAACAGCCGGGAAAACGTGATGGAGGCAATGGGGCGGATTCAGGGGGCACTGAAGGGCTGGTAAAGGCCGTCTAACCATTAGCGGCTCAAAAGTAAGCGCATGCGGTTGACATTGATCAACTGCAAGGCTTCACCGGAATCGCAGGAGCGAGGAATGAAGGGTTTGCTCTCTGCAGCACGGTCTTGCGCAAGCACGGGTGCCGGAAACGGAGGAGTGGTAGAGGTGAGGACAGCCGCGATGCGGAGGAGGTCAAGAGAAAAACGATATTGACTATCCCAAGGCCGCAAAGCAGCACCAGCCTTGCCTGGGCAGGGCTGCATGCATTCGAGAAACCGGACGGGAATGGCCTGCGCTTCAAATTGGGCCCGGAAAGTGGCTTCCAGGCAGCGCAGAACTGGAGAGGTGAGGATGGTGACACGCTTGCTAACTAAGACGTCATTGCAGCGACCGAGGTACATCAGGGTATGTAGCGCTGACCCGAGCGTTCCAGCCACATCGCGGGCATTGATGAGATAGCGGATCTGATCCTTGAGCGGCAGGTTTTGTGGGTGAAGAACATGCCAGCCATGCAGCGAGAGAAGATTCTCCAAATCCTGCTCTGCCTCCACACGCCTGGACGAATCAGACAGCGAAGATCGGGACAGATACACCCTGCTCGGGAAGGACACGTCGAGCCAATCAGGATGATCCGGAGGCAGCAGCGTGGAGTCGAGTGCTTGCAGCACATCAACCACATGGGTGAAATGGCTGGGATGCACTGGCCCACCCTCAAACATGGTCGGCACGGGCGACCACAAGCGCTTCACTAGGAGGTGATCAATA